>CAJUHN010000015.1:25188-27845 GCA_910585935.1 uncultured Lachnospiraceae bacterium
CCTTATGGGTTCACTCATTAAGTGCCAACGTCTTCCAAGGGGTTTCTTTTGGAATAGCGTTTCTTCGGAGCTACTTTATGGAGAGTGATAGCGGTTGTGATTGTTTTTGACTGATATAGATGATGAATAATAAAGGAGTTATGAGAGGTGTTAGAGGGTAAGTATGAAGCGGGGAAAAAATATATTGATTTTAGAAGATGAAGAATTGCTTCGGGAAGAATTAAAGAGATTAGTAGAAAAAAGTGAACCAGACTGTATGGTATTAGAAACAGGAGATATAAAAGAAGCATATCAGATGGCAAAAGAACATGCTATTGATTTATTTTTATTGGATATCATTTTAAATCCTTTTTGTAAAGGGAAACGAGAAGGGCTTATTTTTGCAGAAAATATACGAAAGATAGAGGAATATGAGGTAACTCCTATCGTTTTTATCACGTCTATCGCATATTATGAAAAGCAAGCTTTTCATAATATTCATTGTTATGATTATCTATTAAAACCGATTGAGGAGGAAACTGCAATAGAAATTTTTCAAAGGCTTTTGAAGAATAGAAGAAAAAGACAGACAGAATATGATGAAAGGTATATAGAATTTGTTGATCATGGGGTGATTTTTCCTATTCGGATAAAGGAAATTGATTTTATAGAATATGCACAGAGAAAATTATATGTTTATACAAGAGGAAAAAAATATAGTTTTAAGAATATAACATTATCAGAGTGTATAGAACGAATGAAGGGAAGCAGTATTATCCAAATACATAAATCTATTTTAGTGAATGCAAGAAAAATAATTACTTATGATTCAGTCAATCGAATAATCCAGATAGAAATAGAGGCAGAAAAGAGAATATTAGATGTAGGGCAAAAATATAAAGAAAATATAAAAGGATTTATACGAGATGATACAGACAATAGTGGCGATTATCTGTGAAATTATTTTACAGTTAATAATAATAGAAAAACTTGCAGGAAAAAAGAAAAAATTTGCATTGCTTTTTACTGTGATATATAGCAGTTTATGTTTTAGTGTATTATGGGGTGTTGTCTATTATCATAAAAATTCTATTTGGAGTTTCATAACTTATATTTTTTCTTTTATTTATATTCAGTTAGTTTATCAAATGAGTTTAAAAAAAAGTTTTCTTATTTTTTTCATCAGTAGTTTTATAATTGCCGCGATAGAACTAATTTTATTATTACCAGGTCAAATTTTTCTAAAAAGTTTTTTATCAGAGGAAATAATTCCATGTGTGATTGATATATGTGCTTTATTATGGGGAATTTTTTTGTCCAAAAGATTAAAAAAAGAATTGATAGATGCCATATTAGAAACAGAAAAAGAATTTATAAAGGTTTTTTTTATATTATGTTTTGGTGTGATTTTATATGGGATAAGAATACATGTTTCTTTTTCTATTTTAAATTATTTTTTGTTTATTATCTTTATTGTAACAGTATCTCTATTAATTGTTCTGTGGCAAAAAGAATATTGTGCCAGAATAGAACAAGAAAATGAATGGAAATTTCGTAAAATTTATGAAAAAGCTTTTGATGAATTAATTACAAAAATACAGAGCAGACAACATGAATTTGATAATCATTTAGCTGTTTTAAAAAGCCAGATTTTTATTTGTCAATCCTATGAGGAATTAAAGGCAGTGGAGGGAGATTATCTGAAGGAACTAAAGGAGGATAAATCTGAATTTTATGAGTTATTGAAAGTAAAAAATCCCATTTTAGCAGGACTGCTCTATACAAAATTTTGTAAAGCAAAAGAGTTAGAAATTCATATCTCCTATGAAATATCTGTTTGCCATATAGATTGTGATATTTCTATGTCTAAAATAGTAGAAGTGCTTTCTATATTATTAGATAATGCGATAGAAAAATTAGCAGAGTTAGAAATAGAAAAAAGGCAGATGATAGTATTTATTGAAGAACAAGAAGGGTTACATATAGAAATTAGAAATAGGACAGAATATATTGACTATGATATTCTAAAAAAATTTTTTGAAGATGGATATACCACAAAAGAAAAGGGAAGAGGCTTAGGACTCTATCATTTAAAAAATATAGTATCAGCAAATAAAGGGAAATTATCAATTAGAAATGAAGAAAAAGATGGAAAGAATTATATTTGTATTTGCGTAAAGTTAAAATAATAGAAAGAATATGAAATTTCGACACTTTCATACAGAAATAGAATACGTTTATACCAAAAGACTAAAATAATTATAAAAAATATGTTAAAATACTATTGTAATCGACAAATTATTGTTTTATTCCTGCCGATAAAAAATAATCTTATCGATTAACAGGGGGAGGAGTTATTGTATATAAAAACAAGTTTTTATAAGAAGGAATAAGAGCTTGTATAGTCAAGCATAGTTTGATAGGGGCGTATCAATAATATTGAGCTATGCTTGAACTTCTTCTAGTGGGTAATAGAATAAGAATAAGATAAGAGAAAAAAGAAAAGAGGCTATTATTTATAGGAATGTTGTCAAAATTTGATAGTAGTTTTTTCTATGATAAATAAAGGGATTATTTTGTAGAGGTTAGGGGGACGTTTTAATGAAAGGGTCGCTTAAGGCAAGCACCTATTCCAACGAAGCCGCGCTTTCGCTCCGTTCCAGACGTAACGGTACTAA
>CAJUHN010000016.1 GCA_910585935.1 uncultured Lachnospiraceae bacterium
GTAACGGACACTAAATTCGCAGCCCCGCTCCTTGCGGAACTGCTCATTAAGTGCCAACGTCTTCCAAGGGGCTTCTTTTGGAATTATTTCTGTTCTTCGCTACTTTCTTGGCTCTTCTAAAAATGTTAAAACTTTAACACTTACAACAAACTTTTTTCTTAATTCGTTCTTTATTATTTCTTTCAAGTTTTTTGTTTTTCAAACAATCAGAAAATACCAATAATTCTGTACTATATTTTTATTTCATTCATTATTCTTACTTTTATCCTAATAAAATCTATCAATTAGTGAAGATAAAAAAATATTCCATAAAAAGACCCTTTCCTGTTAATGAGCAATTTGTCAAGAACTAAAACTGTAAATTTAGTACTATTTAGTCTTACATAGAACGAAAATGTAGCTTCACAAAAATACTTCCTCACCATAGTGAGCCTTTGACTTTAAAGTAGGCTGAACAGTAACTTAAAAATATAAATTTTTTGTGAATTCTCTTGAAAAATTTGCTATTTTGTAGTATAATAGACCTATGATTTTGTTAATATTTTAACATTTTATTCAATTTTCATAAGTACCCCCTTCATTTGTTATAGGCGGTGTAGACAGAAACCCACTACTTTTCGGTGATGGGTAGTTGATATTCTATAGACAATCCACTATTTCCCAAAAAAATGAATTGTCAAGAACAATTCCGATAGTAAAGCAGAAATACTTATTGTTTACTATTATAAGTGGATTAAGATAAACAATATAATAAAATCAAAAAAATTAAAAAGAAAGGAGAAAGCTACTAAGAGATTCATTTATAAAATTACATAAAAAGGCAGTGAAACTCTTGATATAGACATGTTTGTCTATATTTATAAGTAGCAAAAATCGTATCATGATGAGATTTACATTACCAAGGGATTTATATTATGGAAAAGGGGCATTAGAGCATTTAAAAGAACTAAAAGGCAAAAAAGCTATTCTCGTTTTAGGCGGCGGTTCTATGAAAAAGTTTGGCTTTGTAGATAAAGCGGTCAGCTATTTAAAAGAAGCTGGAATTGAAACAGAACTATTTGAAAACGTAGAACCTGATCCATCAGTAGAAACTGTTATGAAGGGTGCTGAAGCAATGCGCAAGTTTGAACCAGATTGGATCATCTCTATGGGTGGCGGTTCTCCTATCGATGCAGCTAAGGCTATGTGGGTATTTTATGAATATCCTGATACTACATTTGAAGATATTATAAAACCTTTCTCCTTTCCAGAATTAAGACAGAAAGCCAAATTCTTAGCAATTCCTTCTACATCTGGAACAGCTACTGAAGTAACTGCTTTCTCTGTTATCACCGATTATTCTACAGGAGTAAAATATCCATTGGCTGACTTTAATATCACACCTGATGTAGCTATTGTTGACCCTGACTTAGCAGAAACTATGCCTCCAAAATTAGTCGCTCACACTGGTATGGATGCCTTAACACATGCGATTGAAGCTTATGTTTCCACTTTAAATAGTCCTTTTACTGATCCTTTAGCATTAAAAGCTATCAGTATGGTATTTGAAAATTTACCTGCTTCTTTTCATGGCTGTATGCAGGCAAGAGAACAAATGCACTATGCACAATGCTTAGCTGGACAAGCATTCACCAATGCATTGTTAGGAATCGTTCACTCTATGGCTCATAAGACAGGCGCTGCTTTTAGTACAGGACATATTCCTCATGGATGCGCTAACGCAATCTATCTTCCATATGTCATTCAATATAATGCAAAAGATCAGACAGCAAAAGAAAGATATGCTGCTATTGCTAGAAGTGTAGGAATAAGCGGTTCTGATTCAGAATGTGTTGTAAAACTCTGCAAGAAGATCGATGAATATAATGTAGCGTTAAATATTCCTAAGACTTTACAAGAATTTGGCATTAAAGAAGATGAATTTAAAGAAAAATTATCAAAAATTGCAGAATTGGCTGTTTCTGATGCTTGTACTGGTTCTAACCCAAGAGCTATCACTCCTGCTGAAATGGAAAAATTATTATCCTGTACATATTATGGAACACCAGTAGAATTTTAAATAAATTGTCAAAACAGTATCCTATATTAGTGGAGAAAATAGAGAAAAATCGATATTCTCCACTGACATAGGGTTAATCCTCATAATCTTATGATACCATCGCACTTCGTGAAATCGTTGAGCGTGAATTGAAACAATATTATATAAAAACTTTTCTACTTTAAAACAAAGAAAGATGGAATAAAAAAGTTGCTGCAAAAGGGTTTGATTTTGCAGCAACTTTTTTATCCTCAGTGAAAAAAATAATAATAATCAACAAACACAAACTAGCAAAGGCAAAGAAGTATTCCAAAAGAAACCCCTTGGAAGACGTCGGTACTTAATAAGCAATTTCGTAAGAAAATGCGAATTTAGTACCGCTACGTCTGGAACAGAGCGAAAGCGCGGTTTCGTTGGAAACTTCTTTGCCGACGCGAACCTTTGTTAAAATGTCCCCCTAACTTTTATTACACTTCTATTTTTTTAATTTCTTACCTATAAAATCTATAAAACATTTTCTAATCAATTTTACGAATTATATTCTTCTCTGCACAATTCTATAATAAGTTTTTGATGTAAAAAGATAAGCAATGAGATAAAAAATACTAAAGGTTAAAATAATAATAAAAGTACAACTTAAAATCAAATGATGATTAAATAAATATAAAACTGCAAGTAACCCCTCTACCATTCTAATCGCAATGATTGTATGCAATATCGCTCCAAATAATGGCATAAAAAAGATTAGTAAAATCTGTCTTTTTATCGTTCCCTTTACTTCTTTATCACTCATGCCCACTTTTTGCATGATTTCAAATTTATCTTTATCTTCATATCCTTCTGTGATCTGCTTATAATATAATATTAAAATTAAACACATACAAAATACTATCCCAAAAAATATTCCGATAAATAATAATCCACCATTCATAGAAACAGTGATATCTCTATTTTCAATCCCGTTGCGAAAACTAAAGCTCTCAAAACTCCCTTCCTTTATCAGCGCTTGTTCCACTTCTTTTGCAAATTCTTCCCTCGCCTTTTCTTCCCCACTAATAGAAAAAAGCAAATCATGTTTTCTGTTTGTCGCTCCTCTTCCTAGAAAATTATTCGTAATGCGATCTAATATCTCTTTATCTTTTACTATAATAAAATACCTTTTTGAATAATTATTTTCCTCCTTTTTTCCTTCCAGCCCCAATTCCTTTAATTCTTTTTTTACAGAAAAAACTTCTTCCTCTATCTTTATTTCTGAAACATTAAAATCTACTCCATTAGAAAAACATAAAATTTCATTTTCTTTTAAACTCTCGTTTTCTTTCATCTCTCGATTATAGTCTTCTAAAGTAAAAAACTTAACCCAATTAAAATTTTTACTATTTCCCCCCTCTTCTGGTATGGCTCTAAAATAATTTTCTATTTGTTCTAATAAAATCCTTTGATAAGTATATTCAAACCGTTGTTCAATCGTAATGGAATGTTTTTGTTTCATTGTTTCTATTATATTTTCTACTTTTTCTTTTTGATAATCTTCCTCATAAAAAGAAAGTTCCATATCACAAGGATATTCATATTCTAAAATTTCATCTGTTCCTATATATAACGATATCGTACATAAAAGTGTGATAATCACCATAGTGGAGAAAATACAAATATTTACCAGACTCGCCGCATTTTTCTTCATACGATATAAAACCCCAGAAATGGTCACAAAATTTTTGGGCTTATAATAAAAATGTTTTTGTTTTTTTAACGCTTTAAAAAGCACAATACTTCCTGATGTGAATATAAAATAAGTTCCTATAATAACTAAAAACACAGCTCCAAAAAAATTTAGAAAAATCATCTCATCTATCTGTGCTGTAATTGCTATTTTATACCCCATTCCTAAAGTTACTACCCCGATTATCGCTGGAAACCATAAATGCTTTAATTCTTTTTCTCCCTTTTTCCCCCCTTGTAACAACTCTGTAGGATTTGCTTTCCCTACTTGTAATAAATTTGTGATTAAATTTAAAAAATAAACAAACGCAAAAAAGATAAGTGTGCCTTTTAATGCTTTTATTTGAAATGGAAAAGAAATATCCACTGGCAATTTTGTCATATTTAATAGCAGTAAAAAAATCATTTTAGAAAATACTATTCCAAATATCACTCCAACAACAACCGCTACCAAATAAATGACTACTGTTTCATAGAACATCATAATTCCTATATGATATTTTTCCATTCCTAATATACTATAAAGTCCTAATTCTTTTTTTCTTCTTTTAATTAAAAAACTATTGGTATAAAATAAAAACGGCACTAAAATAATACCCAGTAATACCAAACCTATATTCATCAATATCAAAATATATTCTGCTTTTGGCAGGCTTCTCATAATATCATTCTGCAAAATAGAAGCGAATACAAAATAAATAAATACAGAAAAAATACTCGCTGCTAAATAAGGAAAATAGGCTTCTTTATTTTTTAGGATTCCTGTCACTGCTAATTTAGGAAGTACTTTATGCTGTTTCATTTTTATCACCTCCCATTTGTAACACAGTAAGAGAATCAGAGATCATCTTATACATTTGTTCCTTTGTAGAATTTCCACGATAAATTTGGTTAAATACATTTCCATCTTTAATAAAAAGAACTCTGCTCGCATAACTCGCTGCTGTAATACTATGAGTCACCATAAGAATAGTCTGTCCATCTTGATTGATATCCTCAAATAAACGTAATAATTTATTGGAAGCTTTCGAGTCCAATGCTCCTGTTGGTTCATCTGCTAAAATAACTTTCGGCTTTGTAATTAATGCTCTGGCAACCGCAGTTCTCTGTTTTTGACCTCCAGATACTTCATATGGATATTTCTGTAATAAATCTTGTATTCCCAGCTTCTCTGCTAATGGTTTTAAACGCTTAAACATCTCTTTATAGGAAAGCCCTGCTAATACTAACGGCAAAAAAATATTATCTTGTAAAGAAAGCGTATCTAATAGATTAAAATCTTGAAAAACAAATCCTAAATTATCTCTTCTAAATGCACATAATTCTTTCTGTCTGATGTCAGAAAAACGTTTCCCCTCTAATAAAACTTCTCCTCCTGTAGGTTTATCCAAAGACGCCAAAATATTTAAAAGTGTTGTCTTCCCTGATCCAGATTCCCCCATAATCGCCATGTATTCTCCCTTTTCCACAGAAAAACTGACATTTTCTAAGGCTTGAACTTTATTTCCACCCAAACGTGTTGTATATATCTTTTTTAAATTTTTCACTTCTAATAATAATCCCATGTTCTGTTCTCCTTTTTAAACTAAAACATAATAAATTCTTTTTTATTTTCTGGTAATTATCATAGCAAAAAAAGAGATAAGAAACCATAGATTCAACTTACGTTTTAAGCAGTATTCTTACAAAATTGTAAGAATCTTGGGCTTTTATATTCCTATAGCTTTTTATCTCTCTATTTTTCTTTTATTTACTTTATTTCTTAATCATTTTATTCTATCTCTCCACATTCTTTTTTTTATTAGGAAACGTTCTCTTCACTTTTTCATATGTTTCATAATTCTATATCTGTTCCTCAAAAATTCTGTAACTTACACAAGAAAATTTACTGTATTATCTTCAAAGATATTTTTCAATATCAATAACCCTTTTCTTAAATCATTTTCTGTATCAGGTGATGTAATAGACACTCGAATATAAGATGATTTTTGATTACTTTGCATGGCAAACCGATGAGATCCTAAAATATGCACACCTTTTTGTAACGCCAATATTTCTATTTCTTCACTTGTGAAACGTTCAGGAATAGGAAGCCAATAAAAGAAACGTGCAATATTATCCTTCTCATATACATCAAAAACTGTTTTATAAATCTTATTTCTTTGCTGCGCAAGTAATATTTTTTGGCGAACAATCTGGAATGCTGTACCGTTTTCAATCAACTCAGCAACAATTTCACTATTTAATGAAACTGTTTTTAAGTTGATATTCAATATACCAGCAACTAACGCTTCTTTATATTTTGCTGGAAATGTGAAAAATGCTACACGCAGTCCGGCGCATAAGGACTTTGAAATACTGCAAATATGAATTGTTTGTTCTGGAAGTATGGAAAAAAATGATTTTATATCACTTGGATCTAAAAAGGAATAAATATCATCTTCTATTAATAATAAATGAAACTTATATACAATATCTGCGATTTCTTGTCTGCGAACAGCAGGCATAAATATACTGGTGGGATTACTACAAGTAGGCATAAGATATATTCCTTTTATTTCTGTATTTTTGCAAATCTGCAGTAGAGAAGCAGGGGACATGCCATATTCATCTGTTTCAATAGCGATTAACTGAATATGTAAGAAATTAGCCAATTTCTTAAAATTTGTATAAGTAAATGCATCTACTGCTATTTTATCTCCTGCTTTAAATAAAGAAATTAAAATAACAGATAAAGCATTCTGCGCTCCGGCAGATAATAAAATATTTTCTTTTGTTGTGTCAATCCCAAAGTGATGCAGCCATTTCAAGGCAGCTTTCACCTGTCGCTTTGTTCCAAAAGGATTACTGTATTCAAAAAGTTTTATATTATCTGGATTATTTAATACTATCTGTGCCGCATTTAAAATACTTTGATTACATTCATAAAATGGCTTAATCATTCCCATTTCTATCATATGATGATTGTGATTTCTGTCAAGAAAAGTATCTTGACCAGAAATACCCGAGGAAACAAATGTTCCTTTTCCTGTTACAGCATATAAAAGTCCTTTTAATTCACATAATTTATAGGCTCTTGTGATCGTGCTTAAATTCAAATCTAAAAAATCTGCCAATTCCCGCTGTGGAGGCAGTTTTGTGTTTTCTGATAATTTACCATCTAAAATATCCCTTTCTAAAAGGGCAGCTATAGATAAATAATATGGCTTTTCCAAGTCCGATTTTTTGGGTTGCCATGACATAGGATAATTTTCAAAAGAATTAACTGGCATGACCTTCTCCTCTTTTTTCAAAATTGTATGTAATACAATTCTATCATTGTATGTATACAATTTCAAGATTATAATGGGACATATAATTTTTTTGTAGGAGGATAAAACACATGAAAAAACTCACAATCAAAGATATTACACTTATTGGCATAATGGCAGCGGCTGTATATGTAGCATCTGCATTTCTACAAATTCCAATACCTACAGCAATCGGCAGTACACGGCTTCATATGGGAAATGTGATATGTCTTTTATCTGGTATGTTTTTAGGAGCATCTCGTGGAGGGTTTGCAGCAGGAATCGGTTCTATGTTTTTTGACTTGACTAATCCAGCATATATCACATCAGCACCTTTTACATTCCTATTCAAGTTTATTATGGCGTGGTTATGTGGAAAAATTATTTCAAACTATAGTAGTATAGGGCTTAAAACGAAGTTTATCATCGGCGCAACGACAGGTTCTTTTGTTTATGTATTCTTATATATCTCAAAAAGTTTTATAAAAGATCATTATATTTTGAATCTGCCCTTAAAAGCCGTTATACTCACCGTGACACAAAAAGCTATTATATCCAGCGTAAATGCTATTATTTCTATTATTGTAGCAGTTTTTTTAGGAATTATATTGTATCCATCTGTTAAAAAATTTTTGTTCAAAAAAATATAAACCCAAAAATGATAGCTACTCTTTTTTATAAAAAGTTTATTTCATTTCTTAAACTAATATTGTATAATGAAATAAACAATAAATGGAATTTACAGAGGAAAAGAGGAAAAATGGAATATATTACTTTAGAATTTGATTATATCGGTATGGAAAACGGAGGGAAAATTCCTATTGAAAATACTGGACGAGGGCAAGATATATCACCAGAATTTGTGATTAAAAATTTATCACCCAAAGCGAAAACACTTGCTATCACACTAGAAGATTTGACACACCCTATCAAAAATTTTACCCACTGGATTATTTGGAATATCCCTGCTATTGATAGAATAAAAAAGGGAATCGAAGCTGGAAAAAGTGTATCTACATTAGGAAATGCGAAACAAGGAATTGGATATGGTTTACACCGATATGCAGGACCAAAACCTCCTAAAGGAAAAAAACATATCTATCGCTTTACTATTTATTCCTTGGATTGTGAAATAGATTTAAGCGCTAATGCAAGAAAAAAAGATTTTTTGAAAAAAGCAAAAAATCATATTCTTCAAACAGGAAGTATTATGGGTGAATTTGAGTAATATTCACTTTCTATTTTATTGTGTGATTCACATCTCACAGGTTAGCCAAAGCCAACAAATTAGCTTAAGATAAAGAACGATTCCAAAAGAAAACCCTCAGAAGATATAAAGGGAAAGTACCGCTTTGCTAAATATAGTTCCTTATCTTAAGTGAGTAATCCCCTCTGTTGACTTCCCCTTTTCATCAGAAAGTGAGTTTATTTCGGTATGATTAGTACGGCTTTAAATCCACCATATTCGCTATGGTCTATGAAAACTTTTCCATTATGACCATTTATAATTTGCTTCACAATCAGTAATCCTAAACCGTGCCGCTGTTCGGTAATATTGGTATCGCAGACCATATAAATATAATGTGGAGTGTTATTTAGCTTGTTTATCTGTTCGTCGGAAGCTCCTATACCACTATCCTCAATACAAATCTTACAAGCATTGTTATCCTCATCAACGAACGCATAAATCACACACCCATTTTCATTATGGTTTATGCTGTTTTGAATAAGATTTGATATTGCACGTTTCAGTAAATCCTTATCGGCATTAATATAACAAGCAGACAAAGGATCATCCGTTTTCCATTCAATCGGAAATCTATCATCAATATCCATATTCATAAAATCTACAATAACTTGCCGTGTATCATCATCAATAAGGACAGCCCAAACATTTTGTTCTTTCAGTTTAGTTGCTATATCATCAGATATAGAATATCCCTTATCTGTTAATTGTAATGCATCTGCTGCTTTCTCTGCCATATCCCATGAAAAAAATGCTGTCATATTTCTTGCAAAAATAATCGCATAAAAAGTAACATTTAAAATAACAAGGAGTATGATACTTAACATCATGATTCCGATAAAGCGGTGTATTAGTTTTGAAATACTTTTCATGCTATTTCCCCTCTACCATCAACTTGTAACCTAATCCCTTGACGGTAACCAACGAAACAGGCTGCGAGGGATTTTTCTCTATCTTTTCTCTGATACGACGTATATGTGCCATTAAGGAATTTTCATATCCAAAGGGATTATCGCCCCAAACCGCTTCACACAAAGCATCAATCGTCACAATACGCTCTGGGCTATTACAGTATTATTTGATAAACCTTTGCTATCTGTCGGCTTGAATCTGCTTTTTGTTATCCCCGGCGTATTAGTAGCAAATACACCTCTTTGGATTGTTTACCCTTATTGCTATAGTGGCTATTTAGTTTCCTGCTCTTTGCATGACTTCACAGCAAAAGGCGTAAAAACTGGATTTGACTTATTTCCATTTTTACCATGTGCAATCCTGATTTTTATATTGGTATTTATAATAGCGGTAATCCGCTTTGGAAAAAAAGAAATGAGGTAAATTATGGAGAATAAAAGTTTTGCCGTATGCTATATGGACGTTGTAGGAGTTCAATAACTTGCCTGAAAAACGTTGCATGGAAAAAATTAAGAAAAAAATGAGAAATCAATAAGATAAAGAAGAGAAAAGCTGTCAAGAACAAAAATTTACCCTTAACAGCTTTTCCCTCACATATTTATAGTAACGATAGTCCATTTATTATTTTGAAACATAAGAAAGCATTGACAATCTAACTTATGCTGATAATAACTTTTTATAATTTTCCGAAACCAATCATATTTTAGAAATTTAATATATTTAGCATTTACTGCCATAAGTTGTCCTCCCTCTCCCATCTTTTCCTATCATTCTAATCTTTCTCATCTACTATTCTATATATATGTTCCTCTTTCTATACTTATGATAAATCTTTTAATCTCTAGTTTCATCATTCCGATAAAAATATATCTTCATAATCGTTCCCTTTTCTATTTCTGATGTCATCACGATTTTATGAGAAAGCTTATCCGCTGCCTGTTTACACAGATAGAGTCCTATCCCTGTAGATTTCTTATTCATTCTCCCATTATATCCAGTAAATCCCTTTTCAAATATTCTAGGCTGATCCTCCTTACGTATCCCTATTCCTGTATCTTTTATAACTAAAATAGCATCTACTCTCTTTTCCCCTTCTTCTATCTTATGTTCTCCCTCTTCGAGATAAATAGAGATCCCTCCTGATGGTGTATATTTTACTGCATTAGAAATCAACTGTTCTAAAATAAGGGATAACCACTTTTCATCTGTTAGCACTTTTTTTTGGAATTCCTCTAATTGAAAAGATAGATGTCGATTAATAAATAATACTCCATATTTTTTTACTACCTGATTCACAATCTCTTTTAATTCATATTCTTTTAATATTAAATCAGATGACATATTTTCCAATCTCAAATACTGTAATACCATCTCCACATATTGTTCTATTTTAAATAACTCCTCCATAATAGAATAAGTAATCATTTTCGACTGCAATTCCTCTTTATGCAATAGAAGTTTTAAAGCTGCGATAGGCGTTTTTATTTGATGTGCCCACATAGTATAATAATCCTTCATTTCGGTTTCTTTTTCTTCTTTTTTAGACAAGACTCTGCGCCTTTCTTCTTCTAACTTCCTAATAATTTCCACATAACTTTCTTCTATTAAATTCTTCCCTAGAGGGATATAATCAAAGCTTTCTCCTATTCCATTTGTTATTATCTTTAATTCCTTGTAACGAGAATAATACTGAATATAATCATAAATTCCATAACAAATTCCCAAAAATGACGTAATCACTACAGCATAAAAAATATCTAAGAAATTATCTAATTGATTTAAATTACAAATCAATAAAAATATTACAATAATAAGTACATACATTCCGATCACTTTTCTTCTATCAAAAAAATATCTCTTCCATATCATTTTCATTCTCCTATTTTATACCCCATACCTTTTTTGGTTTGTACCAAATTTATAATTCCTATTTCTTCTAACTTCTTTCTCATTCTAGTCATATTCACAGTCAAAGTATTATCATCTACAAAACATTCATTATCCCATAATCTTTTCATAATCTGCTCTCTTGAAACAGTATTTCCCATATTTTCAAACAAAATCTGTAAAATTTTAAATTCATTTTTTGTCAATTCTACCTTTTTATCCTGATACCACAAACTAGCATCAGAAATATTTAATATCACTCCTTTATGTTCTAATAAAGAAGTCTGACTCTGAAATGCATAAGAACGTCTGAGCATCGCTTGTACCTTTGCAGATAGTACTTCTAAATCAAATGGCTTTGTGATAAAATCATCACCGCCCATATTCATTGCCATCACAATATTCATATTATCTCCTGCCGAAGAAAGAAAAATAATCGGCACTTTAGATACTTTTCTTATCTCATTGCACCAATAATATCCATTATAAAACGGCAGCATAATATCCATCAACACAAGCTGAGGAGCATATTTAGAAAACTGACTCATAATATCAGAAAAATCATCTGTCACTTTCACCTCATATCCCCACTTTTGCAAATGACTCTGAATTTCACCCGAAATAACATTATCATCTTCTATCACAAAAATTTTATACATCTCTTTTCTCCTGTCTTTTTTATATTCTTCTCATTATAGCATAAGATTTTTAAAAATCTCCAACAGGTTTAAAAAATTTTTTCTAAAAAATTTCTTTTATTAAAAAAAAGACTATTTTAAAATAAAACATTCTATCATAACAATCCCTTGTCTTAAAATAGCTCTATATTTTCTATCAATATCCTTTCTTCTTCAAATCAATATCCATACTCCCAGATCGAAATCCCTCTAAATCTAAACAAATATAAAAAAACCCATATTTTTTTAAATTCTTCACAATCTCCTCTTTTTTTTCTAATACCTCAGAAAAATTTTCGCTATCTACTTCTATCCTCGCAATATCCTTATGAATCCTCAGCCTTATATTCCCTCCTATGAAATCTCTTAAATACTCCTCCCCCTTTTCAATTCTTTTCAATATATCATAATCTAATTTCTCACCATAGGGAAGCCTTGTTGCCATACAAGGAGTAGAAGGTCTAAAAGCTACTGAAATCCCATACTCCGCTGCCATTTCTTTTACTTCTCTCTTTGTCATCTTTGCATCCTTTAAAGGACTGATAATATTTAACTCCTGAAGTGCTTTAATCCCCGGACGATATTGATATAAATCCTCTTCATTTGTTCCATCTAAAATAATCTCTATCTTTTTTGTATCAGCAAACTCCCTTAACTTCCCAAACAAATGATATTTACACAAATAACACCGATTAATTGGATTATTTTGAATCTCCTTTTGTTCTAATTCATCTATCTCTATAATTTCATGTATCCCACCAATTTCTTCTACTACTTTCTTCGCATTCTCCAAATCACATGCTGGATGTAATTTCGTATCAAAAGTAACTGCATATACTTTTTTCCCATTTGGTAAAGCCGCATCACACGCTAATTTTAACAGCAAGCTGCTGTCCACTCCACCAGAAAAAGCCACACAAATATCTTCTTTTCCATATTCCTTTATTTTCTCTTTTAATCTCTTCTTTTTATCCATAACCTTTCTACCTTCAAAGCAATTATTCTTCTAACCCATATACACAAACAAGAAAATTCATACACTCTTGACCAACGGTTCGCACAGGAAGAGGTATCTTCCTGTGCTAGTTTATAGCATAGGCAAGTTTACAAATCAATATCACTAGATATAAAACAATGATTCCATTCAACATTTTATAAAACTAAAAAAATCAAAATTTCCCTCTTTTTGTAGACGACAATACAATTTTTATCTCAGAAAAGCCAATCAAATCCCCCACTGAAAGCAACAAGGCATTTGACCTTCGCGGCTTCGCTGGAATACTTCCTTGCCGTAGCGGAACTTGGAACTTTTCTCAAAATGCTCTCTTTCCCAATCCTATTTCCTTAAATTCGCACATATACTCTATTTATTACTCTTTGAAACTAATTCAACCCAAAAACTTTTCTTCTGCTGCTTTTTTTATTTCTATATACACTTTCTGAAAATCTATCTTTTCTCTATTACAGATCTCTTTTATACTTTCATATTCTGGATAGCAAAAAACTTGTCCTTTATAATTACAGATTTTCACTTTCCCTTCTCCATACTTTGTCATGATCTGTTCTATCCTTCTATCTAATACTTTTCTGTCTACCTGATATTTTCTTATTCCAATCGTAGTAGTCTGTACAAAGATAATATCCTCCATCCGCTCTATCTGATCTTTTTCACAAATCACTTTCAAAAGAAAAGCTGGACGGCTTTTTTTCATATAGATAGGCATATACCACACATCAGATGCCCCTGCTTCCAATAGACATTCCATGGTATAGCCAAGCGCTTCTGGCGTAGAATCATCAATATTGGTTTCTAAAATCCATTTCTTTTCTTCTTTTTCTTCTGCTATTGGCTCTATCAACATAGCCCTTAAAATATTGGCATTTTTAAAATCTTTATTCCCTGCACCAATTCCTATTTTCTTAATCTTATATTTTTCCGGAAGTTTATCCATTGTCCGAATAGCTGCTGCAATAGCCGCTCCTGTTGGTGTGACCATTTCTCCTTCATTATCTGTTAATCTTAATTCCAATCCATAGGCAGCAGCAATATTCGCTGTCGCAGGAACTGGAACTGGCATCACCCCATGTTGGCAAGTGACATATCCATGTCCCTCTGACAGAGGAGAAACAATAACTTCTTCTATTCCTAAATCATCTAAACAAATCGCTGTGCTCAAAATATCAATAATAGAATCTATCGCTCCGACTTCATGAAAATGCACTTCTTCTATTTCTATTCCATGTGCTTTTGCTTCTGCCTCTGCCACTATTTGAAAAATATGTTTCGCAGTTTGTTTTATATTTTCCTTTACCTTCAACCTTTCTATTATCTCTAAAATATCCGAAAGATGTCTGTGTTCATGCTTATGTATATGCTCTTCTGAATGATGTGTATGATGAGCATGTCCTTCCTGTTCTTTTTCTAATTCCACATCAAAATTATAGGCATCAATTCCACATTTTTTCTTTCTGCCAAAATGTAAGTGATATCCTTCTATTCCCATACTACAAAGTGTTTCCTCTAATACTTCTCTATGAGCGCCTAAATCTAGTAACGCTCCTACTGTCATATCTCCACTGATTCCAGAATAACATTCCAAATATAAAATATTTTTCATCTTCTGCCTCTTTTCTTATTTATTTTAATGACTTACTTATTGCTATTCTTTTCTGCTAATCTATTTATTTGTGTGGCAAGATAACCTGCTCCATAGCCATTGTCAATATTCACTACAGCGATTCCATTTGCACAGGAATTAAGCATTGTGAGAAGTGCTGCTACCCCATGAAAACTTGCTCCATAGCCTATGGAAGTAGGAACAGCAATGACAGGACAATCCACAAGTCCCGCTACCACTGTTCCTAATGCACCTTCCATTCCTGCAACAGCAATAATACAATTCACTTTCTCTAATCGTTCTCTCTGATTCAACAGCCTGTGAATTCCCGCCACTCCTACATCATAAATTCGATCTACACAACTTCCAAAATACTCTGCTGTCTGTGCAGCTTCTTCTGCTACTGGCACATCTGCTGTTCCTCCTGTACATACTGCAATTTTCCCAATCCGCTTTTTTTCTTTTTCCACTTTTAAAATTCTTGAAACACTATCAAATGTCACTTCTGGAATGGCTTCTTTTACTAATTGATATTGCTTTTCACTCGCTCTTGTTCCAAATACTTCTCCATCTCTATCATAAAATTTCTTATAAATCTGAACTAAATACTCATCTGGCTTTCCTTCACAGAATATAGTTTCTCGAAATCCTGTTCTTAAACCGCGATGGTGATCTAATTTTGCATATCCTAAATCTTCATATGGAAAGCTCTTCAAAAGTTCTTCTGCTCTTTCAAGTTCTATCTCTCCTGCTCTCACCTGCTTTAAAAGTTCTTTTATCTCCATAAAATCGCCCTTCTTCTTTTTTCTCTTTCTTCGTCCATTTTAACATTTTCTATTTTGTTTTTCAACTTATAAGAAAAAGTATTTCTTCTTAGTTGCAATTCGGCTTTTCTATTGTAATTATGAAATTCTCTTCTCAGAAATTAGAACAACTAACAATCTAGCAAAGGCAATACATCTTGGATTCTTAAATAACTACATGTTCAACAATAAAAAACGATATAATAATATAAAAATAATAGCGTTCCAATACAATCTTAAATTTTTCCTATTCCAAAATCTTTTAATATTTTTT
Source organism: uncultured Lachnospiraceae bacterium (assembly GCA_910585935.1). Classification (GTDB taxonomy): domain Bacteria; phylum Bacillota; class Clostridia; order Lachnospirales; family Lachnospiraceae; genus MGBC136627. The sequence goes on from CAJUHN010000016.1 coordinate 15,468, forward strand.
TCAAACACCATCTAAAATCTATTCTTTCTGCTCCCTCTTCTGTCACAATGGGATAAGAACGAATTAATTCTTCCCCCAAAAAATATTGTACACTGCCTACTACCGTTCCTTCTTTTATCGGGGCTGTCATTTCTTCTTTTAATTCTACTTTTGTTTCTATTGTTTCTGTATCTCCTAACAGATAAGAAAATCCTTCTTCCTGTTCTTTTTTTTGCACTTTGACATTGACATAAACATCTGTTTGAATATCATTCTCTTTTGGCACTCCTTCTAAAACTTTCACTGGACTGAGAGATACCTCTTCCCATATCGTTTGATATTCATAATGTGACAATCCATAATTCATCAATTTTTTTGTATCCGCCCATTTATATGTTTTATTATTCGGCCATCCACAAGCTAATAATGCCACAATAAAAGTTTTTCCATCTCTTTTTAACGCTCCCACATAGCAATATCCTGCATTATTTGTAAATCCTGTCTTCCCAGAAAGTGCTCCTTCCATCATACTCAAAAAAGCATTATGATTATTACAGGAATAGCCTTGTTTTTTTTCTATATCTGTGAAACTATGAGAGATTGTTCTTGTGATGTTTAAAAATTCCTCTTTTTTGGGAGAAATACGAATACAATACATCATAATAGTCGCTAAATCAGCTGCTGTAGTGGAATGTATCATTTCCACAGAATTTCCATTTTCATCTGTAAAAGTAGTTTTCGCATCTAACCCATTCGGTGTGATGAAATATGTATTCTGGCATCCTAAATCCCTCGCTTTTTGGTTCATCATAGTTGCAAACTCTTCTACACTTCCTCCTATATGTTCTGCTATTGCAACTGCAGAATCATTATGTGATTCCAGCATAAGAGAATATAATAAATCTCCTAGATGGAATTTTTGACCATTGTACATTCCCAAATGTACTTTAGGCTGTGAAGCAGCATAAGAACTGATTGTTACCTCATCTTCTAAATTACCATTTTCCAGCGCTAAAATACAAGTCATAATCTTTGTCGTACTAGCCATTGGCATCTGCTCATATCCATTCTTTTCAAATAAAACACGCCCTGAATCAGCATCCATAAGAACCGCTGACTGGGCGTATAATTGTCTTAATTCCTCTGGCGTTTCTGTCGTCTGTATTTGTGTTGTATCTGCATAACAAATGTATACAGAAAAGAATATAAATAGCATGGAAAATACAAAAATGCTATATTTTTTTAAAACTCTCATGCTAATCTACTTCCATACCTTTTTACTTTAATTTATGAAACAATCTTCTAATATATTCCCTTAAGTCCTGATATTCTATTTGTTATTGTTTAAGGGGGCGCTCTGGCAAGGACGTATTCCAACGAAACCGCGCTTTCGCTCCGTTCCAGACGTAATGGTACTAAATTCGCAGCCCCCTAACGGGAACTGCTTATTAAGTACCAACGTCTTCCAAGGGGTTTCTTTTGGAATACGTTCTTGCCTCCGCTAGTTCGTTTCTATTCTACTTTTTGAAAAGAGAGTTTCATGATACCCCTTCCTAATTCGTTTAAAATTTTATCTCTTATATTGTAAAATTTTTAGGAAGACGTTTATATATAGTTTTTCCCACTATTCCTATCAAACATCCTGTCACGCATCCTGCGATCAACAGAAATCCAAAATAATAAAAAATGGCTGTATTTTTTAAAACAACTGCTGCCATACAAATCTGTCCGACATTATGAAAAACTCCTCCTATTATACTGATTCCAATAATACTAAACCAGTTTTTTCTTTTTGATAGTGCCATAAGGAAAAAGCTCAATATTCCTCCCGCCAGACTATAAAGTATCGTAGCCATTCCACTGAAAGTAAAACCACTCAATAAAATACGGGCTATCATGATAGTAAATGCTCCTTTCTCCCCTAATATATAGAGTGAAAGTAATGTCACTAAATTCGCTAACCCTAATTTAATTCCGGGAATAGGAATGGGAATGGGAATGAGAGATTCTAAATAACTAAATAAAAATGCAGTCGCTACTAACATTCCATAAATGGACATCTTTTTTGCCAAATCAAAACCTTCTTTCGTCTTTTTTTATTTTACCTTTTAGTTTGCTATACCATCTAAAGAATTTTTTTCTTCACTCTTAATTTCTACTATCACTTTATTAGGCAGACAAACTAATGTTTCTCCACTTTTCTGGATCTTTTTTTGGTGAACACAAAGTTTATCAGGACAAGAAGCTTCTTCTATATCCGCATATCCTCCTGTAATTACTAATCGATTATAATTATCATCTTTAGAAGGAATTTCAATCGTTCTTTCCTCTTTCAAAGAGTATTGACCATATATCTGTCCATCTACTTTTACAACTGCATAACTGCCTTCTTTTTTGAAAAAATAAAAATACATTCCAAATATCAAAGCGATTCCTAAAATAATTCCAAGAATTATTTTATCATTTTTTCTCATCTCTACCTCCGTCCATAAGCTATTTTCGTTTTTTATATAGCTATATTTATCATTACCTATTTTAAAGATATTTTTCAAAATTGCAATATAATCTTTTTCTATCTTTAATGCCTTGAAAAAATATCATTTTTAGTAGAAATATTCCTGTTAATTCTTTTTTATTTAAACCTTTTGATAGTAACATAACAGATTTTGATTTTCTACTCTAAGCAGCAGATATTTATATTACAAAATACTTTTTTTCTATTTTGAAATAAATTTGAAATAAAACTAATTTTTCTGTCCTTCAAACTCCTGTAAATAAAAATCTTTTTTATTTTATATCAATTATCATAAATTAGAACAGCCACGAACTAGCGAAGGCAAGGAAGTATTCCATAAGAAACCCCTTGGAAGACGTTGGTACTTAATAAGCAAACCCACAAGGGTTCGCGAATTTAGTACCGCTACGTCTGGAACGGAGCGAGAGCGCGGCTTCGGTGGAATACTTCCTTGCCGCAGCGTCCCCTTTGTCTTTCAAGTTATCTCACCAATAACACTTTTCATACTCTCACAGGCTTGACGATATCCCTTTTCTCTGTTAAAATTTGTTATATTTATAAAAAATAAACAAATTCTAGCTTTTATCACTTTCAGAATTTAAAATAATATAAGAATGGAGATTTTAACTTCTATGAAAAAAAAATATATAGTTTCTTGCCTTTGCATCAGTTTTCTCTGTATTTTAACTATTCTATTATTCTTTCGTATCCAAAAAAAACAAGTTTTTGCAGACCCTATCACAAAGTCTTCTTTTTTATTAGATACGATTGTCACCGTCACCATTTATGATAGTGATGATATGGAACTATTAGAAAACTGTCTTTCTCTCTGTGAAGAATATGAAAATCTTTTTAGTAAAACAATTGATACCAGTGAAATCAGCGAGATCAATCACCGTTCTTCTGATACCTCCAAGATTACTGTTTCACCAGATACCAAAGCACTAATAGAAAAAGGACTTTATTACTCCAAACTTTCTGACGGTGCATTTGATATCACTATTGAACCCTTAGCTGCTCTATGGGATTATAAAGAAGCACAGATACCAGATGCTTCCTCCATACAAAAGGCTGTAGCCTCTGTTGATTATCGAAATATTTCTTTATCCCAAGATATTTTAACTATCTCCTCTCCTGACACTCATTTAGACTTAGGTGGTATCGCAAAAGGATTTATCGCTGATAAAATGAAAGAATTCTTAGTGGAACATGGAGTAAAAAGTGCGATCATTAACTTAGGAGGAAATATTTTATGTATTGGTCAAAAACCAGATGGCAGCCCATTTAGAGTAGGAATCCAGAAACCATTTCAAGAAAGAAATGAAACCGTGGCTACAGTGGCTATTCAAGATATGTCTGTAGTATCTTCTGGAATTTATGAACGATATTTTATCAAAGATGATAAATTATATCATCATATTTTAAACCCTAAAACTGGCTATCCTTATGAAAATAATTTAATTTCCGTTTCTATCATCTCTTCTCTTTCTGTAGATGGTGATGGGCTTAGTACAACTTGTTTCGCTTTAGGTCTTACAAAAGGAATGGAATTAGTGAATGAATTAGATGGTGTCTATGCTGTATTTATTACAGATGATAATGTATTACATTATTCTGATAATTTTGATGAAATATTAATAAAAGAATAACATACACAATATAAAAAGAAACCTGCCTAAGATATACAGCAGGTTTCTTTTATCACAAAACGCTTACTCTTTTATTATATATTCCATTCCTTTTATAATTCCATCTGCATCTCTAGTAAATACCCTAAATATTACTTCCTCTTCACTATTCTCACCAAAATTAATTCCAATAAGAATTGTTCCCGTTCCATCAGGAAACCTCAGTAAGAAATCGTCTAAAGCTCTCATATCACTCCCTCCGGATTCATCTTTCCTATAATAAGTATATTCTATCATTCCATCATCTCTTGGCGTCAGCACTTTTACAGAATCTTCATCTAGCTTAGCATAACTAATCAAAACTTCAACTGGTATTTCCTCTATACATATAGCATTAGATCCCTTTGCTCTTTCCTGCCTTATTATATTATCTAATAATTCACTTCCCGTTTCTACTATTTCCTTTTCCCAAGATTTTTCTAATTCTCTTAAATATTGTGCGGCTTTTTCCTTATCTGCTCTTGATTTGTCAATAGGCAACTCAAATAATAGATTAATACCATCATAAGATTCCTCTCTGCTAATCGTACCATCTACTTCATTATAATGATAAGCATCTTTCTGATAAAAAGTATCATCAAGAATACTGAGATAAATCTGTCGATCTGCAAATAAAGCAATCTCATCACATTTTATAATACGATAAAGAATACCATCTTTTATTTTTTGTGTATAAGAACCTCCCATAGAAAAAATATTATAACTCCATGGCTCTAATCCCTGAATCAGAGGTGATACCAAAAAGGTCTTCTCATGATAATCATCTAACATAGAAGTACCATCTATCCTTTCTATAGACACAATGACATAAGTACCTCCTTCTAATCCTTCATTCAAACCATTCTCTGTAAGTTTCTCTTGTGTTGCGATAGAATACACTCGAAATCTATAATCCCCTGCCTCTACTGTTTGATTAATATCTAAAGTAGTACCATTTTTAAAAGCGTTCTCTGCATATGGATCTTTCACCTCTTTTATAATTTCCTCTCTAGACAAATATCTGACGGTAGCTGCTACTGCTACAGTGGTAGACACTGCCAGAACACAGATTGCTGCCGCTGCTGCTATAGATAATCTCCTTTTATTTTTCATCTCACTCATCCTTTCTTTCTTTGAAATAAAATAGTTCTTTGTAACATGTTCCTTCTTTCGTTTATAAACCATATCTACACGATCTGATATAAGATCTGTGTCCATATCACTGCACCTATTTTCTGATGCATTGTCGGAGTATTGACCATCCCACATATGGAGCAGATTTTCATTTAACGCTTTATCTGGCTCTATCTCAGGTGAAAGCGCTTCTTGCATTAATTTGTCTATCTCTCTCTCAGTCTTCATAGCCGTAATCCTCCAATCTTTTTTTCATGATACTTCTTGCTTTATGTAGCCTGCTTTTCACTGTACCACAGGGAATATGAAGTGTTGTCGCAATTTCTTCTACGGAAAGCTGTGCCGTATAAAATAAATACACTGTCAATCGTAATTTCTCTGGCAAATTTAAAGTTTCTTCTTTTATAATTCTACGCTGCTCCTGAAGCATCACTTCTTCCTCCAAATCAATGCTATTATCCTTTAATACCGCCGAAAGCTCCTCCGTTAATTCTACAACAGGAGCAATTCGTTGTCTGCGCGCATATTTTCTACGGTAATTTTTATAAAGTCTAACTGCTATGTTGATAAGATAGCTTTTAGGATTATTAGAAGTTTCCATATCTTTGCAGCGCTCTACTGCTACTAACATCACCTCTTGATACAATTCATCTGCATTTTCGCGGTTTCTTGTCATCGCATGACAAAAAGAATAAACTGCCTTTCCCTCTTTTTCAATAAAATCAATAAATTCCTGACGTATCATTTTGACCTCCATATTGCCGTTATCCATAGCTTTTATGTGGAACAGCTTTGCTGCTTACACCTATATATTGTCATAAGCTATCATTAGGTTCATTTATTTTAACAATCTCCCTTTTATTTTTAAAATTCGTTTATTATAAAAAAACAAGTCAACCACAAAATGCCTGCAAGCAGCTACTTGTTTCGTTGCTTTTAGGAATAAACGATTGACCTGTCATATAACAGCTTATTCTTATAGTTCTTAAAACTTTATAACCTAACCCATTTATCTATCTTATCACAATTTAAAAAGAATTTTTTTGATTTTAGTTTCATATTTTATATATCATATTCTATTGTCGCCTTTGTATATTTTCTATTCATATCATGCTTTATCTTACGATTTTCTACCGTATCAAAAATAATGGAAAAATCATAATCATCTGGATAAAGTTCTGTTGCTGCTACATGCAATTTAACTCTGTTATGATTAATCCAAATCTTCTTATTTGGTAATTGAACTCGTAATACTCCTTTTTCATTGATAGGTTCACATACAATTCCAATCTTTTTATCTGGATAAATCATCACACTATCTCCTATATGATACTTCTCAGATAAATTCACCATATTAGACACTTTTTTCTTTTTCTTAATCTTTGATACCTTTTTCTTTTGTACTAATTCATCTCTTCCTTCTAAGTGATATGCTTCCACAGCCTTTTCTCCATATGCTGCATGAATCGCTGTTTTTAGCATCTTCGTTGACATTCCCAATTTCTCAGCAATATAAAAAGCACAGCTTTCCCCTGCTTCACCGATTACCATCTGATAAGTTGGTTTTAATGTTTCTTTATCAAATTCCATTCTTGCATTAACAACAGTTTCTGCTTTATCTGCATAATCTTTCACCTCTGGATAATGCGTTGTAACTAGAAATAAACAGTCACTTTGACGTAATTCTTCTAATATCGCTATTGCAATGCCCATTCCTTCTGTTGGATCTGTTCCAGAACCTAATTCATCCATAATAACCAATCCATCTCGATCTACTTCTTTTATAATCTCCAAAACATTTTTTATATGCGCGGAAAAAGTAGAGAGGTTTTCTGAAAGATTTTGTCCATCTCCAATATCACATAAAAATGCACTATTCATACAAATATTCGCTTCCTCGCATGTCACATGCAGACCACTCTGCGCCATAAAGCAATTCAATGCCACTGTTTTAATCGCTACTGTTTTTCCACCAGTATTAGGTCCTGTAATCACAATCCCCTTTACTTCCTTATTTAATTGAATTTGTAATGGAACATTTAGATTCCTATCCATCAATGGATGTCTTGCATTTTTCAGTTCTATTTTTCTTTCTAAATTAATTTCTGGCTCTACCGCATCCATATCCAAGCTTAGTTTTCCCTTTGAAAAAATATAATCTAACTTTTCCATCATTCTGATATTTTCTTCCATAATAAGTTCATAATCTGCAACCATTGCCGTGAGCACATAAAGAATACGATATATTTCATTTTCTTCTTGAATCTTTAACTCTCGAATTTCCTCATACATTTTAGCTATACTCACTGGTTCTATAAAAAGAGTATTTCCTGTCGATGATTTATCTATAACACTTCCTGCAATTTTCCATTTATATTCTTTCTTCACAGGAATACATAACCTTCCATTTCTAAAAGTACTATAATTATCTGCCATACTATCCTTATTCGCTCTAATAACCTGCTCTACCTTTTGTTTCATTTTCTCTTCATATCTTGCAATATCGCCTCTTATTTCCAGTAATTGTTTTGATGCATAATCACTCACTTCTCCATTTCTGATTTTCCTAGATATTTCCTCTTGCACCTCTTTTGCATCATTTAAGTTTTCTTCATAATATGCTAATGAATTCTCATATTGTTTCCCACGAATAAGATAATCTTTTAATCTGCGTATGGCTATAAGAATTTTTTCTATTCGTTCTAACTGATATGGATTAAGACATTCCCCTTTAGAAGCTCGCATCATAATCTCTTTCACTTCATCTATAGATGTCAATGGTGGTGTACCACATTTCTCAATAAACTTTCTGCTATTTGTTGTATCCTTTAAACACTTTTTCAACTCATTCTCTTCTAATAAATAACTTGTATTTGCTATTTGTTCTCTTGCTTTATCTGTAACAGCAAGTTCCATCCACATTTCTTTTATCTTATCAAACTCAATTATTTTTTCTATATTCATTCTTATTCTCCTTATCACTTCATACTATTATAATACTTTCCCCTTCGCTTTTCTATCTTTACCATATATTCCTTTTTCTCTATTCTATCTTAAATACCCACCACTACATATGCAATAAAAAAAACCATAATTACCCTAAAAAGCATAACTACGGTTAAATAATCTCTATTCATCATTCATAAAAATATAGAAATTATACTATCTCTTCAAAATAAGCATAAAAATAGCATGACCATACAGCCATGCTTATATATCACTATAATGTCGAGAATATAACACAATATTAAGCAAATGTAAGGTGAAAATGTCACTAGCATAAACTACTGACAAATAGGCAGACTCTAAGCGTAAGATTTCAAACTGCCTTTGCAATATTTAATTTGCAATTTTCTCCCATACTACAATGCTCAACATAAATTTCCTCCTAAATTTTTTTTATAATTATATAGTGAAACTATAAATCTGTCAACAAAAATTTTAATTCTTTCATATAAATGGGACATTTTGACCAAAGGGTCGCTTTGTTCTTCCGAAATAACTGCACATTTTTACCATGCATTTCTGCAAATTGTTCATCGTTTTTCAAAAAACGCTGATATTCTTCCTTTGGTATAGAAGAAACTTTTCGCCGTTCATAAATTGATATATTAAGGGTATGTTTACATTCCTCACATTGATAAATCAACCATGCATCCAGTTTATTGCCATTGGCATTGACACGGAACTTCCTTGTGTTTTTAAAATATGTTTTTCTGCCGCATTTGGGGCAATTCCGAATGACCCAAAATGAATCTTTTAGGACAATTTCATATTCCATTTTCTTTAAATAGCTCATTTGCATCTCCTGTTCATTTTGCGGTATGATGCGCAGGCTATTATATTATTTGTTTATTGTATTTACAATAGCCACGCTATGCAAAGTAAGGTGTAGTCATAAAACATAACTCTCCTCTCCTGATATTTTTAGAACTAAGCTGTGAAGGATTAAAGATCGCCTTGGGCTAACAAGTTATCTTTTCCCATGCCGCATACAAACGGATTAGAATCATAACAGTGGCAAAAATCCAAAAAGTCAGAACGCTGTCTTGAATCCTTCATAATTTTTACAAGTAATTCATTGGGAAGAGTTCTTGCATATGCACCGGGACCTGCCAATTGGATATTTTTTACGCCATGACGTTTTAATATGTCTTTCAATTCATTCGGCATAAAAGTGTATGTAATACACCATGGTACACCCCCGTTTTCATACTCGGCAATTTCATCATCACCACCCATAAGTCCCTCATTCCACAGACTTATAGCTGCCTCTTTGTTAAAATGAAAAGTCTTAATGGCATTTATTTTATTATCAATGCACCATTTAACAAATGGATCATTACAATCTGCATCTAATATAAATTGGTTTTTCTGTATCGGATTTGCTAAATATGGAAGATATCCTAAACGGCTCGATACGCTGAGCATAATACGTTTGCGGCATATACGTATGAGTTCACCAATAACCTGTTCCTGATTGGGGTAGGTATATGAAACAGGGGCATCAAAAGAAATAACCATATCAAATGATTTATCTTTGAAATCACTCAGGTTCTCTAATACCCCATTCACAAAGGTTATTCTGTCAACAACCCCCTCTTTCTCCGCCAATTCTTTTGCTTTATTTATCATAGGCTGTGAAATGTCAAAATGTGTAACTTCACAACCATGTTTGGCAAGAAGAATGGAAAATCTGCCACAGCCTGCACCACCGTCAAACACAGTTTTTATCCCATCCAAATGAGAGAGCAATTCCTTTTCAATATGACTTTTTTAAATAATGTCATCGATAAAGGTTTCCTCACGACGGCTTTCGAGTTCTCCTTTATCCGACATGTTCCATAAACGTTCCGATATTTTTCTGCTATATTCCATAAATCAGTCTCCTTTTCCAGCTACAATAATTGTTGCGCCGTCAGGATTGTCCAAGACCTTTTCAAGCACAAATCCTACATTTTGCAACAATTCCCTTTCATGCTCCAAGGTCAGTGGAATATCAAAATGAACGAAACAATTATCTGGTATCGCAAACTGATTTCTCCGTTTTAAGTACGCGCTACACAATAGTTCCTCTTCCTCATCACAACAGGCAATGTAATCTCCCAAAAGAAAAACACCACCACGTTTTAGACCATTATAGGCGTTTCGGTACAGTTCCTTTTTGCGCTCTGGCAGAAAATGATGTAGACTTTCAAAAGAAATGACAGCGTCCCACTTTTCGTATCCAAAATCGTATTTGAAATAATCCTGACATACTACGGTAAGGCGTTTATCAGAATACTTTTTCAGCAGCTTATCCAGCATACTTTGACATAAATCTACACCTGTTACTTCCATGTTCGGATTTTTTCCCCAGATTTTATCCAATTCCAAACCAGTTCCACATCCTAAGTCTAAAATCTTTTGGCAATTAGAAGGCAAAACTTCCGAAAACATTTGATAAGATTTTTCCCAAATAGACATATGTTCCTCATAACCGTCCAATCGCTTTGTAAAAAAATCAGACATCTCCTCCAATGGAGAATCCGATGTATCATGAAGCCATTGCTTTAAGTCCTGCAAATATTTTTCATGTGATTTCATGTTTTTTTCCTCCTCATATATACTTTTATTACATTTCTACTTCTGTTGTTTAGAATAGCATACTTTAATACCATATAACACCTTACACATTTTTATAAAAAAATATGAGCCAATACCAAGTATCAGCTCATATTATTACTCACTCATTTTCCTAAGGATACGCTGTATGCTCTTTTTTGATAGATAATATTTGCAGGCTAATTCTGAAGTTTTACTTCCAGCAAGGTAATCCTTGTAAATTTGTTGGTTACGCATCAAAAGTTCCTGCTTGATTTGTGTGCCTGTGCCCCATGCTTGTCTATGTGCCGACTTACGTGGAATATATATATTTTCTCCATCAACATACTGCTGTATCAACTCTATTACTTCAATGGGAAGAATTTCTTCTGCTCTTATATAGCCCATGTCTGCCTCCTAAACTAATATTTTTTAGGAATAGCATTGGCTATAACAATTTAATGAACATAAAGATGAACCGTCATGCGACAGCATCCGTTGTTTTTTATTGCAATAGCCAGTGCTATGCAGACAGAACATATCGTTTCATATACAAATCCCCTCTCTCTCTGAAATCTCTTTTGTATAATACCATTATTCTTATAAAAAATCAATTTTTAGCTTTTTTGTATTTTCTCCATAATTTTCTTCCCATTTATCAACTTTGGCACGATAATAGTCATGAGCATCTTTGGCAGAATGATAGTTTTTATAAAAATCGTGTACTGTATGAAAACCATGCTGTTTTACTATACTTTTTCCTTAAGTTCGCGCCTATGAGGAAAAGTCCCCTCATTTTCCCAAAGGAAAAAACAAGGGGACTGAACGCCTTAAATTTTGTTTTCGATTATCTTTCTCAGCTTCGCAAGGATTTTGACTTTGCATTTGTTGACAACGCTCTGTGTCACGCCTAACCTTAAACCGATTTCCCACTCGGAAAGTTCTTCAAAGAGATTGCTTGTATCAACATCTGTTCACTGACTGACAATAAAGGCAGGGCGGCTTTCAGCCTCTCCACCATCACCACATAGACAACGGTTTCCACAACGTCCACCGCTTCATCAACAACGAAGTCAAGCACATTTCCCTCACTGTCCGTAAATCCATCCAATGACAGTAGTTTGTGGTTTGTATCCAGTTTTTTCAGATAACGCCACTGCTCTTTCTCCTTATAAAAATCTGCGTACTGTTCCCACACTACCTCAAGCAAACAGCCTTGTACGGGGATAAACAGCTTGTCCATGTAACTCTGGTCGGCTTGCCTGCGGCGGCAGAAATCCGTATAGGACAGTTCAACATAGTTACTGCTTTCTTTGATATATACTTTTCTTGGTGCATACTTCACCGTAAGTACCTCCCAT
>CAJUHN010000017.1:0-20721 GCA_910585935.1 uncultured Lachnospiraceae bacterium
TGCATCATCAATTATATCAAAAGTTTCAAAGGAAGTCATGTTAAAATAGGTTTTTCTTCCAAATAAATTGCACTCACAATTCATATTCAAAGCAGTAATTCCTGAACTGGGATTTGCTAGTGCATAAATCCCTTCTGGTATAAATGTATTAGTATCTCCCATTTATCTTACCCCCTCGCTAAATTTATCTCTACAGGAGTTTCTAATAGAACTTGTTTTGCGATAAATTTTGCTTTCCCTTTTGCGGTTATCTCTATTTTTTTATTACTCTCTAATTGTACCGCAACATCATCTTCTAATTTTAAATAATTTCCTTTTTCTTCTTCCGAAATACCAAGTTCTTTGGGATTTAGAAATAATTTCTTTCCATGTTCAGTACTCAAACCTCTATAATTTGGATCGGACATTCCCTCGCAAGTTTCACCATTTTCTCGAATACAATTAATCACTCTGGCACTTGCTTCTTCTTCGCTGGAAAAATACAAAGAAACTTTTGTTCCTACTTTTGGCATACAATACATCACACTTCCTGTATCTGGTGTCCATTCATAAGAATATGCCGTTCCTATTTCTTGTGTTTTATCTATATGCAAGTGTAATTTTAAAGTTTCTCCTTCTCCTGCAAGTACTGTTCCTAATAGACTCATTCCTGCAAAGAGTGGATTATAGTATGGATTTAATGATACTAATTTAGGTTGACATAACATATAGGTAAAAAATAACTCCTCTTTTTCCAGTTGTACTAATTTTCTTCCGATTCTCCAATGCTTTCCTTTCCATAGAATTCCTGTATCAAAGGAAATATCTTCTGATGTTTTCACTTGATAGAAAATAAATTCTTGAGGGGAATATCCTGCTTCCATTCCGCCGAGTTCATAAAAATGTTCGCTAAATCCTGCTTGATATTCTTCTATTTCCAATTCTTTTATTTCTTTTTCTTTTGGAAATCCAAAATAAAATCTAGGAAGAGGAGTAGTAATATCAGGATACAAAACACCTTTTAACTGACTGGCTAGTCGATGAGTAAATTCCCAGTTACTTTCCCTATATTGTATGAAAGGTTTTTCAGGAAAAGATTGTTCTCCCATAGTACAAATACAACTTGCATAATTTGTTTCTTTTATTGCTTCTTTTACTATATTCGCATAAGAGTTGGAGATATTTTGATAAGACCTTGCTATTTTTGTTCGATCTAATAAAATAGTTCCTGATATCAAATGCATAGTAACGATAGGTATTCCCGTTTTTCTTTGCAAATTTATTTGATTTAGATATCCTGAAAAAATAGTTTTGTCTCCTTGTTCTGCTTGAAAAGAAACAGTAACTACTGTTTGAGTTCCAAGAAAGTTTATCCATTCCTTTGTATCTTTTTCTTCTGCTAATATTCCTACTATCGTAGCTGTAGCATGTTGATTTGGTTCAAGGTGATAGGAAAATCCCTTTAAAATTTTGATATCAGGTCCACCTGCTATTTTAATTTTATCTATTGTTATTCTTCTCCCCTTCATAATTATTCCTCATACTCTTGACCAGATGTAACTGGTTGAATGATACCTCCACAATTACAAATCAAATAAGATTCCATGGTAAGTGCTGGAAAATCTCCTATTATATTTGTTTTTGTTTTTACCCCTCTCCATTCACCTAAAATATCAGGTATACACTTTAAGCCTTGTACATCTTCCACCTCTTCTGTTCTTCCTTCTGGAACATAGCCTGCTAAACGAATTTCTTCTGCTCCTTCTGGTGGTGTTTCACTTTCACATACTCCAAAATAAGAAATATTTTCTCCCATTTTACAATCATTTTTGTGAAGAAGTGGATGTCCTTTTATATAGCTTCCATGACAGATTGGTAGGTTTATCCTTCTTGGATGTGTTCCATTTGTACAATAAAGTAATGCTCCTCTTACTAAATATTCATTTTCTTCTGCCATTCTTAGTCCCTCCTATTACATTTTTTATATGAACTTCTTCAATACAAAGTCCTTTTGCATTTCGTCTTAATATGCTTTCTATTACATCTAATCGTGCAATTACATAACGGCTTTTTACTTCTGCTAAAGTAAAAATTGCTTTCTCTTTTATTTCCTCTGGATTAAGTTCTATATAATTTAACTTGCTGTGATCTAAATTAAACTCACTATTTTTTGTAAGACAATTTTGTTCACTTAATTGTGGTAAAAAATATTCTTGTGCTTTCCGATTGTTCCGATCTAATAAAATAAATTCTTTAAATTCCAAATTCGGTTCAAATAATTGAAGACAATCTTTTATTTTTTCACTTACTAGGAAAAAAGGAGATACAATAATATCCGTAAAAATAGTATTGGGATTTCCTTCTATGTAAAATAACATACGCTTTGGGATTTCCTTATAATATCCTGGTTTTAATTTCCGAATATCAAATGCTCTAAACCAATTTTTTATTTGAGGAGCAGGAGTATAATTTTTATCCTCTTTTATCCAGTAATATCTCATGAAGCTACCTCCACTGGTAAAGGGGGATAGATACGAATTGCCTGATCCAAATACCCACCGAATAATATCATGATATTTTCTTCTTTTTCTAGTTTTTGAAAAGAGGATAGTTTTATGATTTCAAGTCCTTCTTTTATTATAAATTGTCCTATCATGGCAAGGTAAACATCATAATAACGGAGTTTCACATCTTGTTTCCCAGCATAACCAAATTGAATGAGATGTTTTCTAGCTTTTTCATAAAATTTTTCTATATCTTCTTCAAAAAATTTTATAAATAATGTAGGAATCCAAAAACCATAACATTCCTGTGGATCAAAATAAGACCTTTTATCAAACAAATTTATTTGTAATTCATAAGTGCCTGTAAGAAGTCCAGATTTCAAATAAAAGATATGAAGAAATGAAACTTTTTCCTTCTCTTTTCTTTGTTGCATCTGATATCCTAATGTTAAGACAGAATCTACCGCTTGTAAAAATTCTTTTTTTATAGAATTAGATTTTTGATTTAATTCTTGTAAGATACATTTGGTGCTTTGTTCAAGTAATTCCCGAAAGGTTTCTTTTGCAAAGGCATAGATTTCTTCTTGTGTACTAATTTTTACATACATAATTTTTCCTCTTATTTATATACCATCTTATTCTAATTTGAATTTTGCTCCTGAAATCGTAACATCTTCTTTTAATTCTATTTTCGTATTACCTTGAATTAGTTCAATAGCCTCTAAAGCTTCTACAGACATAACTTCTTGTTGACTTTTGATGGAAAGTTTTTGATTCGATTGAATAAGAACATCTTTATCACTTACAATCTGAATTCCCTTGTTATCATCTAGTATCACGCTCATTCCTTTGTTATTGGTAATTACAATAGATGTTGGTGTTAATTCAATTTGTTTATTATATTTTGTAGAAATTGATTTATTATCTGGATTACTTCTGAAAGAAGTAGAGCCGTTTTTTACTTCTTGATGAATGGAGCTAATAATATATCCTTCTTCCTCTTTCTCATTCGGAAAATATAATCTTACTTTATCATTCACTTCTGGCATACAATACCATCCTGTTCCATCTGGTGAAGAATATATGGTAGAATAAGGAAACCATTTCGCGGTAGAACTATCTTGTGTTCCATCTACACCAACACATACTTTTACTTTATCCTTTGCTATAGAAAGAATCGTAGCATCTAAGGAAACTCCTACTATTTTATTATTATACTGTTTTGGTTGTTGAAATCCTCCTACTCGTTTTAAGTGATAGGTATGTAACACTTCCCCTTCTACAAACTCACTTTCTACAGAATATACATACAAAGATTGACCGTCTAATTGTACTCCTTCTCCTAAATCAAAAAATTCTGTACTCGTTACCTGAAAATAAATTTCATCCTGATATAAAATATTTACTTGTTGCTTTGTTTTTTGATAAAATTCTTCTTGATCATACCAAATAGAATTGGTTCTAATTTTGGAAAGAGGAATACAGACACCAGGATCTAATCCAAAACTATATTTTATTCCTATATCTTTATAATAAGGAAGAATACAAGAATGAAAATGAGAGGCTAAGCGTTTTAAAAAAGTCCAGTCAGTTTCTTTATATTGTACAATCATATCTCCAATCGTTATTCCTGTTCCAACTTTCATTAAGTGCATAGAAGATTCATAATTTTTTTCTACTGTTTGCAAAATTTGTTCATAGGTCATTGTTTTATTTTGAAAAGTTCTAGTTCGCTCTATTCCTTCTAATAGCTTTGTTCCACCCGTCAAAGTAATTTCTGCTTTTCTTGTATCTCCTTGTTTTTCTATTCGGACAGATTCGACTAATCCTGCAAACAAAGTAGTTTTCTTTTTTTCTTCTTCTAATTCAATTTTACAAAAAGTGTTCCCTACATTTTTATATAATAGTGTTTCTTCGTCTTCTTTTGTAACATAACCACAAATGATAGCACGACCATGATCATTTACTTTTTTGTTAGAAGTATACTTAAGTACAGTAATAAAATTTACCAGAGAACAATTCCATTTTAAAGAACTCATCTCATCCCTTCCCTTCTGTAATGGTTAAATCTTCTATTGAATGAATAACTTGTAATACAACAGGTTTCCATAGATCTACTTCAGATAAGGGGCAGTTAAAAATGCCATGCAGAAATTTCCCTCCAATAGGGAGTAAATACATAAGATTATAAAGTTTCTGATCTATCCCATGACTTTTAAAGTCAAACCATCCAATTATTTTATCTTTCTTCTTTTCTATTTTATTTTCATAGAAAAGATTTGCAGGGTAAGCTCGTTTTAAGATAAGGACTAAACCATCTTTTACTTTTTCTACTTGGTTATTTTCTAATTTTTCTTCTAATAGGCTAAAAGTAAAATTAATGTTTCCTATTTCATTTGTTTTGATAATCTGTGGTCTTTGTTCCATAGGATACTTTATTTTAGCTAGTTCTAAAGTCATATCAAAGAATTTTTTGGGAAGCATAATACTCATTTTTTCTTGAAATAACATCTGCCTTTCAAATTCAAAAATCTCTTCTCGAATGAATACACCAGAATAAATGTCCCCTTGCTGCTCTGCTTTATGTTTATTCATAGCCCGAATAAATACTTCATCTGTATATTCCATATTTCCCTCCTAATATATTTTTTTTATTATATCTTATATATCTACAATTTTCAACAATTATTTAAAAAATTTACAAATTTTTAAATAGAGAATGATTAAACTACATAGAATGAAATATAAAATTTGATAGTTAAGTTTCTGATTTTAATAGTTATAAAGAAATAATGATATGAAAAAACAAGGAAAAAGAAAATCATTTAGAAAAAATCAAATATCAAAACGAGTAAAAAGAAGATAGAAAGCAAGTTTCTTATGAGGCAAGAGAACAGAAAAGTTTAAAATTATATTGACAAATCATATAAAGGTGCTAAAATTAAAATTAGAATAATTTTAATTTTAGCACCTTTGTGAGGAATGTTATGACAAAAAATGCCAAATATATTTTAGAAATTATCAATGATTCAGAGAATCATTTAACAGCAGAACAGATTTTTCTACTTTTAAAAGAAAAAAATAAGAAGGCAGTAATTGCTACAGTTTATAATAATTTATCTTTTCTGTATAAAGAGGGATTCATCAGAAAAGTGTCGGTTGAAGGATATCCAGATCGTTATGACAAGATGAAACAGCATGATCATTTGGTGTGCAGAAGATGTGGAAAATTGGAAGACATTACATTAGAAGATTTGACGGAGAAGATCCAAAAACAGATAGGAATTTCTATGCTTTCCTATGATCTAAAGATAAATTATATTTGTGCTGATTGTTTAAAAATGGAAAAAAAGATTGAAAGGAAATAAAAAAATGAAAAAGTGGAAATGTAAGGAATGTGGATATATCTATGAAGGAGAAAGTCTTCCAGAAAACTATATTTGTCCAGTATGTAAACAACTAATATCTGCATTTGAAAAGGTAGAAGAGTCAAAGCCTTCTAATAGATATGCAGGAACACAAACAGAAAAAAATCTTGAGGCTGCCTTTGCAGGAGAATCTCAGGCAAGAAATAAGTATACTTATTTTGCGTCAGTGGCGAAAAAAGAGGGATATGAGCAAATCGCTTCTCTTTTTCTTAAAACGGCGGATAATGAGAAAGAACATGCAAAACTCTGGCTTAAGGAATTAAAAGGTATCGGTGATACAGCGCAGAATCTGGAAGCCGCTGCAGATGGAGAAAATTATGAGTGGACAGATATGTATGAAGGTTTTGCAAAGACAGCAGAGGAAGAAGGATTTCCTGAATTGGCTGCTAAGTTTCGTATGGTTGGAGAAATTGAAAAACATCATGAGGAAAGATATAGAATGCTTTTGAAAAATGTGGAAACTGTTGCAGTATTTGCAAAAAGTGAAGTAAAAGTATGGGAGTGTAGAAACTGTGGTCATATTATAGTGGGAACTTGTGCTCCAGAGATATGTCCTGTATGTAATCATCCACAAAGTTATTTTGAGGTTCATGCAGAAAACTACTAGATGAACAGGTAAGCTGATAGCCTAAACAGTGATTGCTTATTTCTTTTTGCAATTTATTTATCTATCGGTTTACTTTATTTTTTTGTGATTTTGATTATACAAAAATTTCTTTTGTTACATAATTTTGCTTACTTTTAAGGGCATTGCATACAATAAAAATTGTTATTTGATTATTAGTGTGTTTATATTTTGAAAGGACAAATTGTTATGAAATTAGGAAAGAAAAATTTAAATACGGCTATTGAATCTATTTCCAAGCTTGTAGACATGCAATATAAGCCCACAAACAGGGAATTAAATAATATTCATCAGCGTCTGATGAATGGAAGAAAAGAATTTGAGGAAGTCGTAACAAAAACTATGGATGCTGTGATTCTTATGAGTTCTATGGATTTAACATTAGAAGAAAATGTTGCGGCTGTAGAAAAGATCAATACATCAATATCTACTTCTGTAGATACTATCACTGAATCGATGGAATCTACAACAAATATTACTTCTGAAGTATCAAAGGCACATGAAAATTTGACTACAGCAATTATTGATGTTTCTAATGAATCGACTAAAATAATAGATGAAATTCATAATTGTGAGAAAGAGTTGACTTCTATTTCAGGACTGTCTGCTTCTGCTATTTCTAATGCAAGGGAAATGAAAACAGATATTCACGGACTGCTTAATATTATTCAGTATATGAATGAAGCGATTGAAGCCATTCGATCTATTTCTTTTCAAACGAATCTTTTAGCATTGAATGCTTCTATAGAAGCCTCTCATGCTGGAGAGGCTGGCAGGGGGTTTACAGTTGTCGCAGAGGAAATTCGTAAGCTTGCACAAAAAACAAAATCATTGACTGAAAGTATAGGTTCTTTTTTAACTAATATTAAGGAAGCTTCTCAAAAAAGTTCTGATAGTGTAGATATAACTGTAGATGAATTAGAACATATTAATGACAATATTCAAAATGTATGGAAGATTACTGGCTATAACCATACCAGTATGAGCAATATTGCAGATTCTGTTTCTTCATTAGCTGCTGTTAGCGAGGAAATCAGCAGTTCTATAAGTGAATTAGATAATCAGATGCATAACGTGAATAAACAATGCCAAAATCTGAAGGAAAATACAAATTCACTGAAAATTTCTAGTCAATCCATTGCTGAACTTGTAGAACCATCTAAAAAAATTGAAGAATATCTAGATGAATCCACCAAAATTATGGGTGTTATGGCACAAGATGCATTTTATATGTTAGATAATGATATCATTCTTAATCGTTTAAATAATGCAATCAATGTACACCAAAATTGGCTGAATACTTTAAAAGAGATAGTACAAACTGGAAAATTAAAAGTGTTACAGACAGATTATACGAAATGTGGTCTTGGTCATTTCTATTATGCTTTTAAGCCTTTAAATTCAGAAGTTTTAAAAATTTGGAATGGTCTTGAAGATAAACACAAAGCATTTCATCTATATGGTATAGAGGTAATTTCTGCTGTTCGTTCTGGTCACACGAAAGAATTACAACAGATTTATGAAAAAGCGGAAGCTTGTTCAAGAGAATTAATTTCTGACTTTCGTCTTCTGATTCAGATGATAGAATCATTAACAGAAAATCATATTTGTATTTTTGAATATAAATAAAGAGATATGATCATTCAGTTAAGAGTTATGCTGGGTATATAAAGAATTGAAAGAAAAAGAGATTGGGATAGAGTAAAGAAAACATTTGGACAAAGGTTCGCACCGACAAAGAAGTATTTAGGCGAAGCCGCGCTTTCGCCTAAATACTTCCTTGCTGTAGCGTCCCATTTTTGACTTTCGCAATTACCTATATCTATTCATAAATATAATTTAATCAAAGATTCCTTTTAGAAGCTTCTTCTTTTAGCGTATCAGGCAGTTGACAATAATAATTCATAAATAATTCTTTGTAGTATTTATGTCTGCGCACAGGAATAGGAATTTTTGCTCCATTTTGCATAACAAAATCTGTCTTTGTCATAGAAACTACATATTTTAAATTCAAAATATAAGCGCGATGAGGACTGATAAATTCTGAATATGGAAGCAGTTTTGTAATTATGCTGTTAAGTGTGAGCAAATGACTAGAAGAAGTTAAAATATCCCCATTTCTTAAATGAAAATAGAGTTCTCGATTTAAGTGTTCTATATACATCAAATTTTCAAATGCAATAGTAAGAATTCCATTTTTTGTAGGAATAGCTAATTTATTGATATGAGTATCAGAACCATTAAAATCTATCGTATATAATGCTTTTGCTAATACCTGATATAGTGTTTCCTTTGAAACTGGCTTTAAGAGATATTGGAAAGCTTCTACTTGAAAAGCGTCTAACGCGAATTCTTTTGACGAGGTGAAATAAATGATAAGACCAGAATTTCCTGCTTTTCGCAGTTGTTTTGCTATTTCTATTCCATCAATATCAGGAAGGATAATATCTAAAAAATAAATATCAAAAGTTTTCGAGCTGGAAAGCAACATATTAGCATTGGAGAAAGTGGATATTTCTGAAAATAAGTTACTTTTATCTTTGAAATAATCACAGATTATTTTATAGATATAAGTAAGAGATATTTTGTCATCATCGCAAATTGCAATTTTGTACATTTTATCTACTTGCTATTGAAAATATATCAAATAGCTTCTCCTTTCTGTTATTTTAAATAGTGGGATTTAGAAAAAAATACTTGTATAAATATAGAAATTTTTTCTAAAATGAAGCAGTTCATCATCTATTTTGTCAAATGCGATAAAAAGTAATGATCTCATTTTGAATGTTAGATTTATAGTATTATAGTATAACATATTTTTTGTAAATAAGAAAGTGATAAAAAGTTTTAATGTTAACATTCATACAAAAAAAATAAACATTCATCTAAATTATATCCATAATTATATTCATAATTACTAGATAAAGCAATCAATTACCATAAATTTACAGAGATATAAATTTTTGTGTGATTTTTAAATAGCTATATAGATAAATAATAATCTTTTTTTATTTTTATAAGATATTTAGTTGCTATTTTATTATTTAATAAGATATATTATTTTTAATGATACAGAAAAAAGAATAGGTGATTGAGAAAGTTAAAAGGGGGCGCGAAGGAAAGAACCTATTCCAACGCAGCCGCGCTTTCGCTCCGTTCCAGACGTAGCGGTACTAAGCGCACAGCCCTTTTGGGGCTGTTTGCTAAGTGCCGACGTCTTCCAAGGGGCTTCTTATGGAATAGGTTCTTTCCTTCGCTAGTTCGTTGGCTATTCTACTTTTTGAAAAGCGAATGTTATGATAACTTATGAAATCTCAGGGAGAAGATACGCAGAAATAAATCTCAAGAAGGTTAGTATTTCTATGGTGTTTGGAGTTTCGCAATTATCTAAAAAAAAGAAAATGAATGAAAGGAGATAAGAGGTATGATTTATTTTACATCAGATACACATTTTTATCATAATAATATTGTTCAGTTATGCGATAGACCTTTTCGTGACTATGATGAGATGCATAGGACACTCGTTTTAAATTGGAATTCCATGGTTAGGGATACAGATGAAATCTATATTTTAGGAGATTTTATCCACAAAGGAAATGGAGAGGAAGCGAATAAAATATTAAAAAAGTTAAAAGGAAAAAAATATTTGATTCGAGGAAATCATGATAAATATTTAGAAGATATCCATTTTGACCAGAATTTATTTATTTGGGTAAAAGATTATTATGTATTAAATTATAAAAAAATAAAATTCATTTTATTTCATTATCCTATTTTGGAATGGGCAGGATTTTTCAGGGATTCTATTCATTTATATGGGCATGTTCATAATGCAAAAAAAGATCCTATACAGGCAGAAAGGCTAAAGGTTTTAGGAAATAGAGCTTTTAATGTAGGAGTAGATGTGAACTATTTTGCGCCTGTGAGTATAGAAAGCATTTTAAAAAAGATACAAGCCAGTAATGAATGACAAGCCTTTTCTAAAATTCTATAAAAAAATAAAATTATAATTCCACCTATTTATTCTATTGCTAAAAAGAAATTCAGTTTTCAAAAATTAGAACAGACAACTAATGAGCGGAGAGAAGGAACGCTTCCAAAAGAAGCCCCTTGGAAGACGTTGGTACTTAATAAGCAGTTCCGCGAAAAGCGGGGCTGCGAATTTAGTACCATTACGTCTGGAACGGAGCGAGAGCGCGGCTTCGTTGGAAGCGTTCCTTCTCTCCGCGACCCCCCTTTAGCTTTAAAGCAGACGAAACTCTAACAAAATAAAAAAAGAGGATAGAAACATTCGTGAAACTTTTATATAAATTTAAGAAATAGAAGCAAATGTTAATTTGACTATTTCCGATAATTCCTTTAAGATTAAAAAAAAGAGGATATTTCTGTCCATAGAAAGCCATATGGAGAATATAGAGTAGTGAAGATATAAGAAGATTGGAAAGGTGATGAAAATGCAGTTTGAAGTTTTGTTTGTGAGCCAGACGGGGAATACAGAAAAGTTAGCAAAGGCTGTTTTTGAAGCGATTCCCAGCAAATCTAAAGAAATTCAAAGGCTGACAAGGGATACAGAACTAGATTTAGCAGAAACGTATTTTATTGGCTTTTGGACGAACCATGGTACTTGTAGTTTTGAAGTACTAGATTACATTTCTGAATTGCATGGAAAGAATATAGCGTTGTTTGGAACTTGTGGCATGGGTTCTGACGCTGAGTATTATCAAAGAATATCAAGACAGGTCAGTGCATTTATACCAGATGATAACCAATATCTCGGCACATTTCTGTGTCAAGGGAAAATGCCAATGAGTGTTAGAAATAAATACGAAGAAGCCTTGACGAGAGGAGATTATGATAGTTGTACTAGAAAGATGATACGAAACTTTGATGAAGCTTTGCTTCATCCAAATCAGACAGACTATGAAGAAGCGAAAAAATTTGTAGAGGGTGTTATGCTAAAGATTGGAATATATCAGTAAAAAATATAAGAAACGTCAATAATTAAAAGAGGGCGGAAAATATGAAAGAGAAAATAACAAGATTTATGATAGGGCGTTATGGAGTGGATCAGTTCAATAAATTTTTATTGGGATCAGCTTTTGGTTGTATGTTGGTTTCTTGGTTCATCAGAAATGGAGTGTTTCATACTTTAGCTTTGGCGATTTTAGTCTATTGCTATTACCGAATGTTGTCTAAAAATCACAACAAGCGCTACCAAGAAAATATGATATATTTAAAGTATTATAATAAGGTAAAAATGTCTGTTTTAAAACAGAAGAATTATTTGATACAGAGTAAAGAGTATCATATTTATACTTGCTCTAATTGTAAACAAAAAATCAGGATTCCAAGAGGAAAGGGAAAAATAAGCATCACTTGTCCGAAATGTAAAAATGAATTTATCAAAAAAAGTTGAACAATAGAAATATATAAAAAAATAAAAAGTATCAAGAAAATGAAAAGCGTCAAGAAAATGAAAGAAAAATGAGAAATTAGCAGCAGATAGAATGTTGTTGTGAGGATAATTATGTTTGGATATCTTACTATCAATAAAAATGATTTAAAAGTGAAAGAGTATGAGGAATATCAGTCCTATTATTGTGGACTGTGTAAAGTCTTAAAAGAGCGTTATGGTCATATAGGGCAGATGACGCTTACATATGATATGACATTTTTGGTCATTTTATTGACAGGTTTATATGAGAAAGAACCCATAGAAAAACAACAGCGCTGTGGAAAACATATGGGAAAAAAGCATCGCACATGGGAAAACAGTTTCACAGAGTATGCAGCGGATATGAATATTTTATTGGCGTATCATAATTTAATGGATGATTGGCTGGATGAGAAGAAAATATCTGGATATGCTGCCGCAAAAGCATTAGAGAAGTCCTATCAGAAGGTAAAGAAAGATTACCCTAGACAATGTGAAGCCGTTGTTTCTTATATGGAACATTTGACGGAATGTGAAAAGAGAAAAGAAGAAAATCTGGATATGGCAGCAGGCTATACAGGTGAATTATTGGCAGAAATATTTGTATATCAAGAAGATGAATGGAGTAATATTTTAAGACATATGGGATTTTTTTTGGGAAAATTTATTTATTTGTGTGATGCATATGAAGATATAGAAAGAGATAAAGAAAAAAAGAATTATAATCCATTTATTCCTTTTTCTGAAAAAGAAGATGTGGAAAGCATGTGTTACCAAATTTTATGTATGATGGCAGCAGAGTGTGCAAAGGAATTTGAAAAATTGCCAATATTAATGAATGTTTCTATTTTGCGCAATATTTTATATTCTGGTATTTGGGCGAAATATGAAGCTGCGAAAAAGAAAAGAATAGAAGAAATGGTGAAAAAGAAATGATGTTTGACCCATATAAAGTATTAGGTGTTTTATCAAACGCCAGCGACGAAGAGATAAAGAAGGCATATAGAAAACTCAGCAGGATGTATCATCCTGACGCGAATATCAATAATCCTGATAAAGATAAAGCAGAAGAGAAATTTAAAGAGGTACAACAGGCATATGATCAAATTTTAAAGGAAAGAGAGAGGAAAACTTCTGGAAATTTCCGAGGACATTATAATACAACAGGACGTGAAACAGTGGAAATGCAGGCTGTTTATAATTTCTTAAATTCACACCAATATAAAGAAGCCTTACATGTGCTGTCAGAAATTTCAGAGAGAGATGCGAGATGGTATTATTGCAGTGCCATTGCTAATACAGGTGTAGGCAATAATATTTTAGCCCTTGATCATGCAAAACGAGCTTCTGCGTTAGAACCTACGAATCTGGATTATACTAATTTGGTGCGGCAATTAGAATCTGGTGGGCAGTGGTATCAAAGTATGAGCCAAGATTATGGAGAGCCGATATGGAATCCGGGAAAATGTTGTTGTGAAATATTATATTGTAATATGATATTTCGATGTTGTTGCTTTCCATTCTGATTTATATTAAAAAAATAAAGTTAAAAAAGTAGGTATTTTTTCCTAAATATGAGAAAAAAATACTTCTTTTTTTGTGAAAATTTGTGAAATTTGTTTCTCAAAAAGTAGAAAATTATGATATACTAAAATATGATATAAGGACTTATCAGAAGAGGAATTTTGGAAGGATGGTAAAAGTGAAATGGATAGTACGGATAAATTTTTAGAAGTGGATACATGGCAGACTCTAATGTTTTTATATAATGCTGCATTAAAAGAAGTAAATACAAAGATTGAAATTTTAAACGACGAGTTTTTGCATATACATAACTATAATCCAATCGAACATGTGAAATCTAGAATAAAATCACCAGAAAGCATTGTAAAAAAATTGAGAAGACATGGTCATGAAGTCACAATTGAAAGTATGCAACAGCATTTGAATGATATTGCGGGGATTCGGATTATCTGTTCTTTTACAAGTGATATTTATCAAATTGCACAGATGATTAGTAATCAAAGTGATGTGAAAGTACTAACGGTAAAAGATTATATCGCATCTCCCAAGCCTAATGGCTATAAAAGTTATCATTTGGTAGTATTAATTCCTATTTTTCTGTCCGATGGTCGTGTGGATACAAAGGTGGAGATTCAAATACGAACTATTGCGATGGATTTTTGGGCGAGTTTAGAACATAAGATATATTATAAGTTTGAAGGAAATGCTCCAGAACAAATACGTGCAGATTTAAAGGATTGTGCGGATATTGTAGAGATGCTAGATGAAAGAATGTTAAATTTGAATGAGATGATTCAATCTTATAGAGGTAAAGCAGAAAGTAGAACATAGAGAATTTCCCACTACCTTTAGGTGGTGGGTTTTCTGGTTGATTATTGATAAAAAATACAAAGGAAATGGTATAAGGAGAGAAAATGGCGAATTTAGAAGATACTTTTATGAAAAAGTTGGAACTCCCCGAATATATGGAATTATCTCCAGATGATAAAGATGTATTAAAAAAATTAGCGGATTCTCTGGACGGCTTAAGAACACAATATCAAATAGATGAGGCTAGATTACAGGAGATAGAAAGATTACTCCGACAGCAGAGTTCGCCGGGGAAAGGGAAAAGACAAGAGATAGAGAAAAGAGAAAAGAAAGTGGTGAGTGAAAGGGAGGAGGAACAGGAAAGAAGAGATAGAATTTTAAAAGAAGAGGCGGAAAGACAATTTTTAGAAGATGTGGTACAGGGGAGTACAGATCAGATAAGAGCGAGTATTACAGAACGATTTGGGGCTTTAGAAACAAAAGTGGATATGTTGAGGACTATCTCAAAGAATGTAGAGGGTTCTGGATTGCCGGAAGGGTTGGTGAAAGAGTTAAGGGAAATGAGAGTGGAGATGGAGAAACAGATTAAAGGGGTTAAAGTTATGGTGGGGGTTTCTATTTGGACTACTTTGTTGACACTTTCTGTATTGATTGCTAGGATATTAGGGTTTATATAGGATTGGGGTTTCCGCTACAGCAAGGAACTATTCCAACGAAACCGCGCTTTCGCTCCGTTCCAGACGTAGCGGTACTAAATTCGCTGAACCCTTGAGGGTTCGCTCATTAAGTGCCGACGTCTTCCAAGGGGTTTCTTTCGGAATAGTTCCTTGCTTTCGCTAGTCTGTTGGCTGTTCTAGGAAAAGGATTATGTTTCTGGTAAAGGATATAGAAAAAAAGAAGGTGGAATTTAAGAGGTTTTTTAAATAATGAAGGGTGAAATTATTTTTGGAATAGTTAAATATTATGATATTCTATAAGTTTATTTTTTAGATTTATGTTTCTATATTATCCTAAATTAAAATAATAGTTTTTAATATAAAGCTATTTATTTTTACTTAGGTTAATGTCTGCAAGTTTTGTTAAAATCCTATATTTAAAAAGTGAAGAATTAAGGTTTTTATCTATATAGAGTGAAAGTATTTTTACAAATATGAAGGTTTAGGTGTAGTTAGTTATTTTAAAAAATGACAAATGTAATTTAATGTTATGTAAGTTTTCACTATATATTTTTATTTTTCATAAGTATAATAAATTATAGTATAAATTAAAGAATAATTGTTATAGTTTAGTTTCTTTATTCTATGATTATTATGAAATTTTTTTCAAAAAGTAGAATATCAATAAATTAGTGAAGGAAAGGAAGTATTCTAAAAGAAGCGCCTTGGAAGATGTCGGTATTTTATGAGCGGTGTGGTTACGCGCTGAGAATTTAGTGTCCATTACGTTTGAAACGGAGTGGGAGTGCGGCTTCGTTAGAATACTTCTTTTGCATAACGAATTTTTGACTTTCTGGTAGGTTGAATTGTAACAAATAATTATTTTATTATTTAAAAGAATAAGGGGGAAGAGAGAATGTCAAGTGATATGAGAAAGCCAAGCTATAGTTTGCCGCAAAATCTAATATACTTAATGAAACATATGTGGAAGTATAATAGAAATATCTTTTTATTTATATTTATTTCTGTGTTATCAGGAGTTATGATATCTGTGCTAGGAGTATATCTTCCTAAAATCACTTTAGATGGAATTGAACAAGGGTGGAAGAGTAGTACATTATTAATGGTGATAGGTGGTATCTCTATTACTATTGCTATTCTTAATTTTGTACAGGTTAGAACTGAGGCGGAGTTTAGTGTGATACAGGACATAAATAGGAATCATTTTATTCACGAGGTGGAGAAGATTGTAATGTCTTGTGCATATTCTAAAGTAGAAGATCCTGTTATACAGGTGAAAATGGAGCAGGCAGCAGGGATTGTATATACAGGAAATGTTAGGGTAGGGTTAAATGGATTGGCGATTGGTTCTAAGAATATGCTGAATCAGATATTGAGTTTTGTGGTTTTTAGTTTTATTTTGGTGACATTAAATCCTTTTATCTTAGGTATTTTGATTATAACCTCATTTTCTGGTTCTGTGATCGCTAATAAAGTAGCTGTATATGAACATAGGAATAGAGATAAGTGGGCAGGGATTGATAAAAAGATTAGTTATATACATAGAAATCTGACAGATAATGCAAAGGGAAAGGATATAAGAGTATATTCTTGTGTAGATTGGTTCAAAAGAGTGTTAGATGAACAGATAGTAGAGCGTTTTATCTGGTTGAAGCGTGTGATGAATCTGCAGTTTGGGAAACAGGCATTTGATATTTTTATGTTATTGATTCAAAATGGTTTAGCACTAGGCTGGATTTCCTATTCTGTGCTGAATGGGCAGATTAGTCTGGGAGATTTTATGCTTTATTTTGGAGCGATTTCTCAATTTTCGGGATATGTGAATCGAATGATAAATGGTTTAACCGATTTAAAGAAAAGCAGCTTAGATATGTGTATATTAAGGGATTTTTTGGAGATGGAAAAAGAAACAGAGGGAGGGGAAGATATTTCATTATTGGAAATGAAGGATATTCCTCCTAGTATCACATTTGAACATGTATCTTTCCATTATCCAAATCAAGAGAAAGAAATATTAAGTGATATAAATTTTACTGTCAAAAAGGGGGAAAAGATAGCATTAGTGGGTTCTAATGGGGCAGGAAAGACGACTTTGATAAAGATGCTCTGTGGATTTTATCAGCCTACGAAGGGAAGGATTTTAATTAATGATATTTCACTTGATAAATGGAATCGAAAAAAAGCGTATCAATTATATTCTGCTGTATTTCAGGATATTATGATATTGCCATTTTCTGTAGCGCAAAATGTGGCGATGGTAAAAGAAGATAAGATTGATAAAGAAAGAGTGAGAAAATGTCTAGAGATAGCAGGATTAAAAGAAAGGCTTCCTGATATAGAGGAGAAAATGGTAAAGGCGGCATATGAGAATGGAATCGAATTATCTGGAGGGGAAAGTCAGAAATTATTATTGGCACGGGCTATTTATAAAGATGCACCTATTTTAGTTTTAGATGAGCCGACAGCGGCATTAGATCCGATTGCAGAAAGTAAATTGTATTTACAATATAATGAGCTGACAGAAAGAAAAACTTCTATTTTTATTTCGCACCGTTTAGCGAGCACCTATTTTTGTGATAGGATTTTGTTTTTGGAAAAAGGGAAGATTGCAGAAATGGGAAGTCATGAAGAATTAATGAATCAAAATGGAAGTTATGCACAGATGTTTGAGATTCAAAGCAGCTATTATCAGGGGGGAGTTGAGAAAAATGGATAAGGGAAAACAGGAAAAAACGGGGAAAAAGTATCAGATTATTCGATTGATTCATAAGGTAGATGGAAAGATTTTGCCATTATTTTTGATATCTGCTGTAATAGAAACATTTTTACCTTATATTAATATTGGGATGCCAGCATTGATTTTAGATGCCTTGTCGAAAAAACAAGGGAAAGAAACAATTATTTTTTATATTATTATCACTGTTTTATTAAATGCTTTTATTCTTCTTGTGACATCTATTTTAAATTATTTCAAGGGAATGAGAAGTTATCATTTTTCTAATAAATATAGTTGGATGAAAACAGAGAAAATTTTTACTATGGATTATCCCTATTTAGAAGATTCTGATTTTATTAATTTACGACAGAATATTCGGTATAATGATGAGGATACGGGAGCTTTTACTGGAATGCCCGGAAGGATTGCAGGAATTTTTCAGGCATGTTTATCTATTGGAATAGCATTTGTTTCTTTTGTCACTTTATTTGTGCAAATTATATTCTCTATAAGAGAAAAAGAGGGGCAAGCTACTCCATGGATGTTTGTTTTATTAATTTTATTTATATGTTTCTCTATTTGGACAGTAAGAAAGTTACAGAAAAAAGCGGAAAAAAGTATTCCTGAAATGACAGAAAAAGTGGTCAGTGATAATAGAGCGAGTATGTATTTAGCTGAAGAAGTAGTGCATAATTATTCTTTAGGGAAAGATGTTCGTGTTTATGAGATTGATAAATTAGTCATAGATGAGATGGAAAAGATGGATCAAAGTTATACGGAATATTGTAGAAAGAGTAATAAAGTAACTACTTTGCCGGGAGCTATCAGCAGTGCGTCTTCTGCCATTATAAGTGGGATAGTTTTTTCTGTAGTTGGGATATATGCATTATCTGGTATGATTGGAGTAGGCAGTGTAGTATTTACGGTAGGGGTAGTGGAACAATTTATTAGTAGTATTTCTAATCTGATTTTTAGAATGGGGGATTTTTCTATTTCTTGTGCGAGGTTAGATGCGGTTTTAAAATTATTTCATTTGCCTAAGTTAAAAAGAGATGAAAATAATGTTGTGAAAAAAGCAGGGCAGTATGAAATAGAGTTTAGAAATGTTTCTTTTCAGTATCCTAAAACGGATAGATGGGCTCTGAAGAATGTATCTTTAAAGATAAGGAATGGAGAACATATTGCGGTAGTGGGTACAAATGGATCGGGGAAGACCACATTAATTAAATTACTATGCCGTTTATATGATCCTACAGAGGGAGAGATTTTATTAAATGGGGTGGATATCCGATCTTTTTCGGAGAAGGAATATTTAGAATTGCTTTCTATTGTTTTTCAGGATTTTAAATTATTTGCGTTTACATTAGGGGAGAATGTGGCAGCGGCAGAAAGTTATGAGAAAGAGAAGGCGAGAGAAGCTTTAATAAAAGTAGGATTTGAAGACAGATTAAAGAGATTAGAAAAGGGATTAGAAACATCATTATATCGGGATTTTGAGGAAGAAGGGGTAGAAGTTTCGGGAGGAGAGGCACAGAAAATTGCGATAGCTAGGGCTTTATATCGAAATGCATCTATGATTATTTTAGATGAGCCAACAGCAGCGTTAGATCCTATTGCGGAACAGGAAATTTATGAAAAATTCCATACATTAGTAGAAGGAAAAACAGCAGTTTATATTTCCCACCGGTTATCAAGTTGTCGATTTTGTGATACGATATTGGTAATTCATGAAGGAAAGTTAGTACAAAAGGGGAGTCATGATGATTTGGTTCGGCAAACAGAAGGAAAGTATTATGAACTTTGGAATGCACAGGCACAATATTATATGAAATAAAAGAGGTATGAATATTAGTTTTTTTATGGAGAGATGGGTTTCCGGTTTCTGCTCTGTCAGGGTACTATTCCAACGAAACCACGCTTTCGCTCTGTTCCAGACGTAATGGTACTAAGCTCACAGCCCTTTTGGGCTGTTTGCTAAGTGCCAACATCTTCCAAGGGGTTTCTTTTAGAATAGTACCCTAACAGAGCTGCTTTTTTGGCTGTTCTGAGAGATTATTATGGTATATTGTTTCATTCAAAATACGAGTTGAATAGTTGGTATTTATTTGTTATAATAGGCAATGGAATAAAATTCCTATTTTTATGCCGAAGGAGGAAATTGTAATGGTAGCATTTTTAAGATTAAGAAATATCTAATAGGCATGAGATTTTTGATTAATAGTTTCATGCTTGTATCATTTGATAATAAAACTATTTAATCAAGGAGAATAAAAAATGATATTTCAAGATAATGTTATTAGAGAATATTTAAAAAATGTATATTTTGTTACAGGTACACCTTGTGGGGGCAAAACAACAGTTTCCAGAGCTTTAGGACAAAAGTATAATATTTTAGTATATGACATTGATGAACGGTTTTCTGTTCACCAACAGATGTCAGACATCAGATATCAGCCTTCGATGAATAAGAGATTTAAGGATGCGGATGAGTTTTTTGGAAGAAGCGTGGAGGAATACAGAAATTGGTTGATTGAAAATACAAGGGAACAGCTTGATTTTGTAGTGTTGGACTTGATCAGGTTATCGCAGAGTGAACCTGTTATTTGTGATTGTCATCTTACAATTGATGAGGCAAAATGGATAACTGATTCAGATAGAATTGTGTTTATGATTAAAGAACCTAATGATTTGACTGATGATTATTGTAGTAGAGCAGACCATCAGGACTTTAGCGATTTTATTTACAGTGCAACTGATTTCGAGTCAGCAAAGACAACATGCAATGAAACTTTAAGGACATTGAATGAGAAAAATTATCAAGCAATCAAGAAAAGTGATTATTTTTGGCTGGAACGAGATAATGGAAGAAGTGTAGAGGAAACGGTTAAGATAGTTGCAGAGCATTTTTGCTTGATATAATAAGTGAAAGTGTGAGTAATAGTAGGGAAGGATAGAATATTTATTTGTGTAATTATTTCGTATTTTTAACCTCATCAAGGAAGTCCTCCGCTTCTAAGCCGCCAA
>CAJUHN010000017.1:20731-27236 GCA_910585935.1 uncultured Lachnospiraceae bacterium
CTTATTAAGTACCGACGTCTTCCAAGGGGCTTCTTATGGAATACTTCCTTTATACGCTCGAAAACGAAATAACAAATTTAAGAGTCAGAGCTGAAAAATAACAGGACAAATGTATAATTTAAATTTTTGTGAACACATTTTATATTTATAAATAATTATTTAACCTCATCAAGGAAGTCCACCGCTTCTAAGCCGCCAAGGCGAAAGCGGTGGGTTGGGACT
Organism: uncultured Lachnospiraceae bacterium; assembly: GCA_910585935.1. Taxonomy (GTDB): domain Bacteria; phylum Bacillota; class Clostridia; order Lachnospirales; family Lachnospiraceae; genus MGBC136627. Next base: position 20,954 of record CAJUHN010000017.1, read on the forward strand.
TCCTTGTTTCCGTGGGAGTGCAGATTCCCACGGAAAAGCTGCGATAGCAGCTATGAGGTTATGAGCAAGTAGCGAAGCGGATTGCGAATATCCAATTTGACTGACAAATATTATGAAACAAATTGAAGAAGTTATATATAAAAAATTTACAATTTATTCATTCATGTGTTTGTCGTGAAAAAACAAGAAGAAAGCTTGAAAAAGATTTTTTGTTATGTTACTATAAAATTTATGGATAGTTTTTAAATGACACAGTAGGAGGAATAAAAAATGTCAACAAATGTATATGACATTTTGCTTGAGCGTGGATTTATCGAGCAAACAACACATGAACAAGAAATTCGAGAATTATTAGGAAAAGAAAAAGTCACTTTTTATATTGGATTTGATGCGACTGCGGATAGTTTAACAGCAGGACATTTTTTGACTATTATGGCTATGATGCATATGCAAAAGGCAGGACACCGTCCGATTGCTCTCCTAGGTGGAGGAACGACAATGATCGGCGATCCTTCTGGAAAATCTGATATGCGCACGATTATGACAAAAGAAAAAATTGATTATAATGCCAAGAGATTTAAAGAACAGCTCTCTAGATTTATAAATTTTGATAATGATAATGCTATTATTGCTAATAATGCGGATTGGTTATTAGATTTAAACTATGTAGATTTTTTGAGAGAAGTCGGCATACATTTTTCTGTTAATAAAATGTTGACAGCAGAATGTTATAAACAGAGAATGGAGAGAGGTTTAACTTTTTTTGAATTTAACTATATGCTGATGCAGTCTTATGATTTTTGGAAGTTAAATCAGTTATATGATTGTACGTTACAATTAGGAGGCAATGACCAATGGTCAAATATCATCGGAGGAGTGGAATTAATCCGAAGAAAAGAGCAAAAACCAGCATTTGGGTTGACTTTTAAATTGTTGACTACAAGCGAAGGCATCAAAATGGGCAAGACTATGAAGGGTGCAGTATGGCTAGATGAAAAGAAAACTTCTCCTTATGAATTTTATCAGTATTGGAGAAATATTGAAGATGTAAAGGTAGAGGAATGTTTAGGATTATTGACGTTCTTGCCTATGGACGAAGTGAGAAGGTTAGGTGCATTAGAGGGAGCAGAAATTAATCAGGCAAAAGAAGTACTTGCTTATGAAATCACAAAGATTGTACATGGAGAAGAGGAGGCAAAAAAGGCGCAAAATGCGGCAAGAGAAATTTTTGCAAATGGTGGAAAGAGTGCAGATATGCCTACTACTGTGTATGAAAAAGAGGAACTGGATAATGGAAAAGACATCATTACTTTATTAATAGATACGAAATTCGCGGCTTCTCGGTCAGAAGGCAGAAGATTAATACAACAAGGAGGCATTGTTGTAAATGAGAAAAAAGTGACAGAAATTGATAAAGTATTTACTACAAATGATCTTGATTCTGATGGTGCTCTTATCATCAAAAAAGGAAAAAAAGGAGTTCATCAGATTAAAGTGAAATAAAGATGCTATGTGAAAATCTATACACAAAAAGGAGGATGCTCTATGGGATTTTTAAATGGTTTATTTAATTATACAATTATTTTTGTTGTGATGATTGTACTTATTGTCGCGGCGGTATTTTTGGGAAAATTTCTTCGGGATAAGAAAGACCAAAAAAATAGCTGATAAGACTAAAAATGGCAAATTGCTTTAGGAGGAACTATTGTGAAAAAATATGGTTTAAATCAAATAAGAAAAATGTATTTGGAATTTTTTGAGAGTAAAGAACACTTAAAATTAAAAAGTTTCTCTTTAGTACCACGTAATGATAAAAGTCTGCTTTTAATCAATTCTGGAATGGCTCCTATGAAATCTTATTTCACAGGACAGGAAATTCCGCCCAGTAAAAGAGTGACTACTTGTCAAAAATGTATTCGGACGGGTGATATTGAAAATGTAGGAAAAACTGCCAGACATTTGACTTTTTTTGAAATGCTGGGGAATTTTTCTTTTGGAGATTATTTTAAACATGAGGCAATCGCTTGGTCATGGGAATTTTTGACAGAAGTGGTAGGCTTAGAAAAAGATAGATTATATCCATCTATTTATAGTGAAGACGAAGAAGCATTTGAAATCTGGACGAAAGAGATTGGCGTTTCGGCTGATAGAATCACCAGATTTTATCGTGATGAAACAGGAGCTTGTGATAATTTCTGGGAGCATGGTGCAGGACCTTGTGGTCCTTGTTCTGAAATCTATTATGACCGTGGTATCGCTTATGGATGCGGAAAACCAGATTGTAAAGTGGGTTGTGATTGTGATAGATTTATGGAAGTATGGAATAATGTCTTTACTCAATTTGAAAGTGATGGAAAAGGACATTATGAAGAACTTAAGCAAAAGAATATAGATACTGGTATGGGTTTAGAAAGACTTGCCGTAGTGATTCAAGATGTAGAATCGGTATTTGATATTGATACAATGAAAGCGATTCGGGATAGAATTTGCGAAATGGCAGGAGTGAAATATAGGGAAAATGATAAATTAGATGTATCCATTCGCTTGATCACAGACCATATTCGTTCCGTAACATTTATGACTTCAGATGGGATCATTCCTTCTAATGAAGGCAGAGGCTATGTACTGCGCCGTCTTCTTAGAAGAGCAGCAAGACATGGCAGAATTTTAGGAATTCAGGGATTATTTTTAGCTGATTTATGTAAGACAGTAATAAAAGAGAATAAAGATGGATATCCAGAATTAGAAGAAAACCAAGATTATATTTTAAAAGTTCTGACAACAGAAGAAGAAAAATTTAATAAAACAATAGATCAGGGGCTTGGCATCTTAGAAAAAATGAAAAAGGCATGTGAAGAAAAAGGCATAAAAATATTATCTGGATTGGATGCATTCACTCTCTATGATACGTATGGTTTTCCTATTGATTTAACAAAAGAAATTTTAGATGAAGATGGAATGAGCATAGATGAAGATGCTTTTCAAAATGCGATGGAAGAGCAAAAAGAGAAAGCTCGTAAAGCAAGAGGAACAACAAATTATATGGGAGCGGACAGCACTATCTATGAAGAGATAGACCCTAGTATCAGCTCTGTATTTGTCGGATATGAGCATTTAAAATGGAGTTCTAAAATCACCGTATTAACAACAACAGATGAGATTGTGGGAAATATTTTGGAAGGACAAAAAGCTACTATTTTTGTGGAAGAAACTCCTTTTTATGCAACAAGTGGCGGTCAAATAGCGGATACTGGAATGATTAAAACAAAAGATGCAGAATTTTTAGTACAAGATACGATAAAATTATTAGGTGGTAAAATCGGTCATGTTGGCATTGTGACAAAGGGAATGTTTCAAGTGTCAGAGGAAGTAGAATTATTAGTCAATGAATCTCAACGAAAAGACACCGCAAAAAATCACAGTGCTACTCATCTATTGCAAAAGGCATTGCGTTTTGTTTTAGGAAATCATGTGCAACAGCATGGCTCTTATGTATCAAAAGATAGACTGCGTTTTGACTTTTCTCATTTTTCTCCTATGACAAAAGAAGAATTGGAAAAAGTAGAGGAAATCGTCAACGAAGAAATCAGAAAAGGTCTTTTCGTTGTCACAGAAGTCATGGATATGGAAGAAGCCAAAAAGACAGGAGCGATGGCTCTATTTGATGAAAAATATGGGGATAAAGTGCGTGTAGTAAAGATGGGAGATTTTTCTATGGAATTATGTGGAGGAACACATGTTCCAAATACTTCTGCTATCACGACATTTAAAATTATATCCGAATCAGGTATTTCAGCAAATGTGAGAAGAATAGAGGCTTTGACAGGAGAAGGAGTATTTTCTTATTATAAACAGTTAGAAAACCAAATGAATGAAATTTCTAAAGTTTTAAAGACAGAACCATCTAATTTGACAAAGAAAGCAGAGAGTCTATTAGAAGAGATAAAGAACTTAAATAGTGAAAATGAAAAATTAAAGAGTAAATTAGCAAAGAATTCATTAGGTGATGTGATGAATCAGGTCGTTGAGATAAAAGGAATAAAATTACTGGCTGCAAAAGCTACAGATGTAGATAGTAATGGATTACGGAATCTAGGCGATCAATTAAAAGAAAAACTAAAAGAAGGCGTTGTTGTCTTAGTATCTTCTATGGGAGAAAAAGTGAATTTAATCGCTATGGCAACAGAAGAAGCAGTGAAAAAAGGTGCACATGCTGGAAATCTGATAAAAGAATTAGCAGGTTTAGTCGGCGGTGGCGGTGGCGGTCGTCCGAATATGGCACAAGCAGGAGGAAAAAATCCATCTGGTATGGATGAGGTGTTAAAAAAAGCTCCTATGTTATTAGAAAAACAAATAAAAGAATAAGAGTGGGATTGCGAATGATCCACACGGGATAGGAGAATACCCTGTCAGACGCGCTTTCGCTCCGTTCCAGACGTAGCGGGCACTAAATTCGCAAATCCCGCTTCTTGCGGGTTTGCTTATTAAGTGCCGACGTCTTCCAAGGGTCTGCCTGGGTATTTCTCCTATCCCGTGTTACTTTCTTGGCGTGGCTAGGCTGAGAAAGCAGATTTAGGCTAGTTTGTAATGGATATATAGTTATGTTATTTATCTTACAGATGGATTGAAAAAATAAAAAACTTTCTTAAAAATTTATAAAAAAGCAGTTGACGAATAAAAATATTATGATATAATTTTAATAGTGCAATAAAAATACCCAAACAGTTGTATTTAGCACAATTCACAACTGGAGGGAGGTTAGGTGTGATACTATGTCAAATGTAATCGTGAAAGATAACGAAACTTTGGATAGTGCCCTTCGCAGATTTAAACGTAACTGTGCAAAAGCGGGTATTCAACAGGAAATCCGCAAGAGAGAGCACTATGAAAAGCCTAGTGTAAGACGTAAAAAGAAATCCGAAGCTGCTAGAAAACGTAAGTATAATTAGTCAGTAGAGAAGCATTAGAAAGCTCTTAGTCAAAAGACTAAGGGCTTTTTTTCGACAATCTATATGATGGGAAAAAATGGATATTTTGGTGGAAGAGTTTTGTTAGAAACAGATATATCAGAGAATATAGCGCAAAGGAATAGATTATTTTTAGAAATGAAACAATTAAAATATTTAGTGATGGACTAGAATAAAAAAATAAAATAGAATAAAAAATAAATCAAAAGAAGGTTAAAAGAAAGGAAGGTTATTATGAGCGAAGAATGTTCACATAATTGTAATTCTTGCGGAGCTGATTGTAACGATAGAACACAATCACAGAATTTTCATAAACAGCCGCATCAATTAAGTAAGATAAAAAAAGTAATAGGAGTTGTCAGTGGAAAAGGAGGAGTTGGAAAATCCTTTGTCACTTCTTTATTAGCGCTTCATATGAATAGAAAAGGGAAAAAGACAGCTATTTTAGATGCAGATATCACAGGTCCTTCTGTTCCTAGAATGTTTGGAATAAAGGAGAAAGCGATGGGGAGCGAAGTGGGAATTTATCCTGTTTCCACGGAAAACGGAATTAAAATTATGTCTGTAAATTTACTATTAGAAAATGAAACAGATCCTGTCATTTGGAGAGGACCTATTCTTTCTGGAATGGTAGAACAATTTTGGACAGATGTAATATGGGACGAAATTGACGTGATGTTTATTGATATGCCTCCCGGAACAGGAGATGTTCCTCTTACTGTATTTCAATCTATCCCATTAGATGGAATAGTAGTAGTAGCTTCTCCACAAGAATTAGTATCCATGATTGTTTCAAAATCTGTGAATATGGCGGAGAAAATGAATGTTCCTGTTTTAGGTATTGTAGAAAACATGTCTTATTACCAATGCCCAGACTGTGGAAAAAGACATTCTATTTTTGGAGAAAGTCATGTAGAAGTCATTGCGAGAGATTATGGCATCACTACGATTGCCAAACTTCCGATTGAACCAGAGGCAACAAACGCCTGTGATAATGGAAAGATAGAAGATTTTTATGGAGAGAGTACAAAATGTATTGATGAAGTCTTTGACATCATATAATAAAATCTTTTTGAAATCATAAATATAAAACCATAAATCCAAATTCATAAACAAAAGCGAAAAGAAACAAGAAATCAAAAATATTACATGTTTTGTAAAAGGCATAACTCAATTCCTTTCAGCAGAACAGCCAAAATCAGCTCTGAGCAAGGGATTTCTCTTCCAAAAGAAGCCCCTTGGAAGACGTCGGCACTTAATAAGCAGTTCCGCAAGAAGCGGGGCTGCGAATTTAGTGTCCGCTACGTCTGGAACGG
>CAJUHN010000018.1 GCA_910585935.1 uncultured Lachnospiraceae bacterium
ACGTCTGGAACGGAGCGAAAGCGCGGCTTCGCTGGAATACTTCCTTGCCGAAGCGACCCCTTCACCTTTCAGTTACCCCAACCAATAACCACTTTATTTATAATAACTCACTTCCCCATACAAAACTTCTGGAAAATCTCATTCACCAGATCATCTTCTAATGCCTCTCCGATGATATACCCTAATTGCTCATATGCTTCCATAAAATCAATGGTATAAAAATCTTCTGCCATTTTGTCTAACATACTCTGTTTTACTAAACAAATACTATTATATGCCTGCTGAAGAGCCTGTTTATGGCGCATATTGGTAATACAAATTTCTCCATCTGAGGAAATCTCTCTATGGAAAAACATCTGTTTTATTATCTCTTCTAATTCTTCTATTCCCTTTCCCTCTTTTGCAGAAATTAAAATAACAGGTTTATCCACATTTTTTTCTAATTCTTCTTTTGTTATCATCATGGGTAAATCTGTTTTATTTAATAGCACAATCGCTTTTTTATCTTTAATATATTCTATAATTTCTTTATCATTTTCATCTAACTTAATAGAAGCATCTGCGACATAAATAATTAAATCAGCATCTTTTGCAATATTTCTGGCTTTTTCTACTCCAATCTGTTCTATCACATCTTTCGTATCCCTTATCCCTGCTGTATCTACTAGATTAAGACTAATTCCTCCTAATAGGATATGTTCTGTCAAAATATCTCTTGTTGTTCCTGCTATATCTGTAACAATCGCCCTGTCTTCTCCTGCTAATACATTCAGTAAAGATGATTTCCCCACATTTGGTTTTCCTAAAATAACTGTTTTAATCCCTTCTGTCACGATTTTTCCATTTTCGGCTGAATGAAGCAGTTTTTCTAGTTCCTCTAGCAGTTTATCCACAAAGGAAAGTCCTTTTTGTGTATATCCATCTAGAGAGATATGTTCTGGATCATCTAATGCGGATTCGATAAATGCGATTTGATATAAAATATCTTCTCTTAATTTTTTTACCTTTTTAGAAACCTGACCATTTAACTGTTCTAAAGAAGCCTGTAATGCATAATTATTCTGTGCATTAATCACTCCTATCACAGCTTCTGCTTCTGCCAGATCAATTCTTCCATTCAAAAAAGCTCTCTTTGTAAATTCTCCCGGTTCTGCTAATCTAGCTCCATATTTTAAAACGGTTTCTAATATCTGTTTCATCACTAGAACGCCGCCATGGCAGTCGATTTCCACAGTATCCTCTCTGGTATAAGTATTAGGAGCTTTTAAAACCAATACCATGACTTCATCTATCATTCGCTCTTCATCTACGATATGTCCATAATGTATGGTATGGCTTTCTGCTTCTTTTAGATTTTTCTTTCCTTTATAGATTTTATCCACAATTTCTATCGCTTCTTCTCCACTCACTCTCACAATCCCGATTCCTGCGTTTGTAAGAGCTGTAGCGATTGCAGCGATTGTATCTTTTTCCATATGAAACCTCCATTCTATGCTGATTTTTTCAATCTTTGTGTTTAAGTTATAGGTGATAAATTTTGTGTGGAGATTTATTTTTTATATTTTTATTATTCCTTTTTTTACCTGTTTTATCTAGATATTTAACACTATATGGAAAAACAGCCGTCATATGGCATTTTTTTATTCACACCACGCAACGACTGTTCTTCCCACTTTTATCTATTATCCTTTTTCAGCATAATCATAACATAACGATTAGGTTCTTCCCCTTCGCTTTTCGTACAGACAAATTTATCATTTTGCAAAGTAGAATGAATAATACGTCTTTCATAAGGATTCATTGGTTCTAAAGCTGCTGCTTTCTTGGTTTTTTTCACCTTGTAAGCGATATTTTTAGCTAAGTTTTCTAATGTTTCCTTTCTTCTCTCCCTATAGTTTTCTGTATCCATCTTCACACGAATATGTGTATCATTTTCTTTATTCGCCATCAGACTGGTCAGATACTGTAAACTATCCAAAGTTTGTCCTCTTTTTCCAATTAGAACTCCCATTTCAGCACCACTCAGATTGATATTCATGATGCCTTCTTCTTTGTCATACTGAATATCGCTGTTCACTTCCATCTTCATCGCCTGAAATATAGCATTTAAAAATTCATGTACTTTATCTTCTATGGTAACTTTTTTCCATGCTTTTATTTTCGCTGGTTTACTATTAAATATGCCGAGGATTCCACTGCTGCCTTTTTCAAGGACTTCATATTCAATTTTATCACTGGTGGTTTCTAATTCTATTAATGCATTTGTAATTGCTTCATCTACTGTTTTACCTGTAATTTCAATTACACCCATGTAAAAATCCTCCCCACTTTATTTCCTCTTCTTTTCTGTTTTTTCATTGTATTGTTGTACCATATTCGCTTTTGCAGATAGACTATTCGGTTTTTCTATTCCTTTATTATAATAATCTGTAGCTTCTTTCATCTTCTTTTTATTCTCTTGTACTTCTTGCTCTCGTTTTTGCTGTTGTTCTATTCGATTCTCTGCAATACTTTTTGTATTATAAGAAGCTGTTGTAGTAACTTTTTGAGGAGGCAATCCTTTTTTCTCTCTTTTTTTATTCGCTTTCTCAACATTTTTCTTAATTAAAGCGTCCATATCAGTATGATCAAAATATGCATTTAAGATGAGCTGCTGGAAAATGGTAAATACACTGGTTGCTACCCAATAGATTCCTAATCCGCTTGGCATAGTAATACAGAAAAATGCTGACATCAATGGCATAATTGTATTCATCATTTTCAAAGAAGAATTCATTGGATTCTGTTCATTGCTGTCATTTACACTTTGTATACTTGTCATCAACTTTGTACTGAGCCATTGTGTTACACCTGCTAAAATAGGGATCAATAGTGCTGGGGTGAGAGCGATTCCCGGCGATTCTGCCAGATTCACGCCAAACATAGTATTCATATGAATAATTTTATCTGAATTTTCTGTGATGACGTTAGCAATACCGCTGAATTGATTCACCAATTCTGCCCAATCTTTGCTGCTAAATTTATACAATAAATCGACTACATAATTCGCCTGATTAAAATCATACTTTTCTGGGGACATCCCATATGTTTCTGCGAATGTCGAAATTTTTTCAATAAAATTCTCTTGCTGCATCAGAGGAGTAACAATATTCATAAATATTGTTTTTACAGAAGATACATAAGCAGGAATATTGTTGATAACTCGAAACAATGCATATAAAATAGGGAGCTGCAAAATTAATTGTAAACATCCACCCGTAGGCGATGTTCCATACTTTGCATATACTGCTTTTGTTTCCTCTTGCATCCTCATCATAGAATCTTGATCGGATTTCCCTTTATATTTTTTCTGAATCGCCTGAATCTCTGGATTCATAATGGTGGAAATTTTAGAAAACTTCTGTTGTTTAATTGTTAATGGGAACATTAACATTTTTATAACGAACGTAAATAATACAATACATAGACCTATATTTTGAATCCCGAACATATTCGTGAATTCAAATAGACCATTCATAATAATACCTAATAATTTTGCAACATCACCAATAATAAATGTATTACTCTGTGTCAATAAAATCTGAAACACTTTCTACCGTTACTGAAAACTTATAAAAAGTTGTAAACCTTTATGTTTCATTCCTACTTCATCGTATATGCTTTTGTATAGAACAACTTCCAATACTACTCACAAGTTCTTGTACACTCCATAGGCGTAAATTCCGAACTAACGTATTCGTACATATCTGTATTAACTTGAAAATGTTATGTTACAGATTGTAAAGACATCTCTCCATATCTTTTCAGCTTTAACGCTGCTTGATAATCTCTATCTATTACATTTCCACATTTACATCTGTAAATACGCTCTGATAATTTTAAATCCTTTTTGATAGTTCCACAACAACTACATAATTTAGAACTTGGTTCTTGCTTTATAATCTCAGAAGTTGTCTGATGCAAATAGTTCTGACGGATATTTGTTAGTCTATGATGTAACCTTAAAAGTTTCTTTTCACTCTTTATTATGTTACTTGTTTTGCAGTAACTCTCTCCTTTCTTATTCTTTTCATATCGTCTTGATATGAAACGCTGTAACCTGCGTTTTCGTTTTTCCAATCTCTTTACTTTTTGTGTTTTATTTATATTTTGATATGTTTTCTCATCAGAACATATTGCCAGTTCTTTGATTCCAAGATCAATTCCAATCTCTTCCTTCACTGGGAAAGAAACTGAGTCTTCATATTCCATACCAACAGTAAGATACCAATTTAATCCATCAAATTTTATACGGGGATTGATATATTTACCATCAGTCGGAATACGATCATGTTCTGCAAGACGAATCCAATTTAATTTCTGCTTATTCTTCTTTTTAGAAGTGGAAAATCCTTCTATTTTTACATTCGTATCGGTAAACTTGATTTTTATATTGTCTTGGTAAAAAGAAGGAATGGTATGTTTCTTGCTTTTAAATTTGGGATGCTTTGTATAGCCTTTGAAAAATTTATGATAGGCATCGCAAGCATCTGTAAATTCTTTTCGCAAATCACTATCTGATATAAACTTTCCACCATTCTTATCATTTTCTTGTTCTCTGCCTAATGTCCAATTATAAGCAAATCTTGCCGTATTCGCATATTGAAATAATTTTGTCCTTTGTTTGTTGTTTGGAAGTAGCATTACTCGAATTGTTTTTATCATCGTTTTCACTTCCTTCCTCTATCAGTTTTTTTACAAGTTTTCTTGCTTTGTTGTTAGCACGTTCACCCTGTAATTTACAACGGAATTAAGTTTTATTTATCTGTTGTTTTACCTCCTTATATTATGGAACTGGATCATAACCACCCTTCGCAAAGGGATTACATCTGATTAATCGTCTGAATGTCAAAAAGCTGCCTTTGAAAGGTCCATATTTCTCAATCGCTTCTATCGCATACTGAGAACAAGTAGGTGTATAAATACAATGTGTTGTCACTTTGAGGGGTGACAAAAATTTTCTATAGAACCGAATCGTTCCTAATAATATCTTTTTCAACATTTCTCTTAAAATCATAATATCTCTTTCCATATATGATGTAATTTTCCTAAATGAATGACAGCACTTTCTATTTCTTGATACGCTTTTCCCTTCGCCCCTGTTCTGGCAATGATTACAATATGATATCCGGACTGAAACTCTTCTTTATGCAATCGATAACTTTCCCTTATAAGGCGTGTTATTCGATGGCGGACAATACTATTTCCCACTTTTTTACTTACCGATATTCCTAAATAATTGTTCTGTGTTCCATTTTCTAAAATATACATAACCAAATATTTATTGGCAAATGATTTTCCTTCCTGATAAACCTTCTGAAAATCACGATTCTTTTTTAAAGAAGTTATACTTCTCTTTACAGATTTTTCTTTATTCATATCTTTTATTTTCCATGTCTTTAAATAGAACAAAAGGCCACAAAAACTGCGGCCTATGCTGATAATCTTTTTCTACCCTTTGCTCTTCTGGCAGCTAATACTTTTCTTCCACTTGCTGTACGCATTCTAGCTCTAAAACCATGAACTCTCGCTCTGGACTTCTTTTTTGGTTGAAATGTCATTTTCATGATCACAACACCTCCTTTAATTAATTGTTTGTTTCTATTCGTTCACGACAATTAAGAAACAAACACGATTACTTTCGATCTGTCTTTGTTGTTGTTTTAATCCACGCTTGATAATTTTACAAAGCACAGTAGCATCTTATAATTGCTTGCTATTTTATGTTAAAACATCATTCCTATTATAAAAAAAAATCTTTACTGAGTCAAGCAGTTTTTTTTGATTTTGAGTTATCCACACTCTATCCACAAAAAAAACGGAGTTATCCACATTTTAGTGGTTAACATAATCAGTGTGGATAACTTTTTGCCAAGTTATCCACACTCTGTGGATAACTAATTTTTCATTGTGGATATCGTGTGGATATCGTGTGGATAACTTTTTAAAATGACCCTCTAGCCCAGTATTTATCAGTGTGGATATTGTGGATAAAGTTATCCACAGTATCCACACTCTAAAAAAAGTTATCCACACGTTATCCACAACGCATGTGGATAACCACTGTTTGTTCCTGTTATTATAAAACTAATAGCCCTTTTTTTTGAAGTTATCCACATTATCCACATTTTGAGTTATCCACATTTTTTTGGTTATCCACATTATCCACATTATCCACATTTTCTAAATAGAAGTTATCCACACGTTATCCACATAGTTATCCACACTCCACTTTTCTCTTTTGAAATTTGCTTGAAAAAACAGCAATTTTAGTATAATATATATATATAATTAAGGAAGGCATTTTGAAACAGGTGATTACCATGGATAACATAGTAAATGAAAAATGGGATGAAATATTAGAAACACTGAAACGAGAATATGAAATTTCAGATGTTTCTTTTAATACGTGGTTAAAACCCTTAGAAATTCATGCTGTGGAGGATTCTTTAATTACCATTGTTGCTCCAGACCGACTACATGCGGATTATATTGAAAAAAAATATTATAAACAATTAATTGTCAGCATCGGTGAAATTACTGGTATTTCCTACACTTTAAAGTTTATCAACAAAGAGGAACTAAACAAAAAAATAGCAACAACACATAAGAATTATACACTCCAGCAAAATATTTTAAATGCGAATTTAAATCCACGTTACACATTTGATACCTTCGTTGTAGGAAATAACAATAGTTTTGCACATGCAGCAGCATTAGCTGTGGCAGAATCGCCGGGGGAAATCTATAACCCTCTTTTTATTTATGGGGGTGTAGGACTTGGAAAAACCCATTTAATGCACTCTATCGCCCACTTTATTTTAGATGAAAACCCAGATGCAAAAGTATTGTATGTGACCTCAGAGAAATTCACAAATGAAATTATTGATGCCATTCGTAAAAAAGATGACTTATCCACAATTGAGTTTCGAGAACACTATCGAAATGTGGATGTCTTATTGATCGATGACATTCAATTCATAATTGGAAAAGAAGCCACACAAGAGGAGTTTTTCCACACATTTAATGCTTTACATGAAGCGAAAAAACAAATTATCATCTCCTCTGATAAACCACCTAAAGATATTGAAACCCTAGAAGAACGCCTTCGCTCCCGTTTTGAATGGGGCTTGACTGTGGATATCCAATCTCCAGATTATGAAACTCGAATGGCAATTCTTCACAAAAAGGCTGAATTAGAAGATTATAATATTGACAATATTGTAATTGAATATATCGCCAACCACATAAAATCTAATATTCGTGAGTTAGAAGGGGCTTTAACGAAGATATATGCCTTTGCTTCTTTAGCAAATAGGGATTTAACAGTATCTTTAGCAGAAGAAGTTTTAAAAGATTCTATCTCTCCTCATGAAAAAAAAGATTTAACTCCTGAGTTCATCATTAAAGTGGTAGCAGAGCATTTTTCCATCACTCCGGCTGATATTTGCTCTCAAAAGCGCAATAGAGATTTAGTATATCCAAGGCAGATCGCTATGTATTTGTGCCGGACTATGGTGGATATCCCATTAAAACAAATTGGAGAAGTTTTGGGAAAACGTGATCATTCAACTATCATTAACGGATGTAAAAAAATAAAAAGAGAGATGGAAGTAAATGAGGGAATCAGAAATACCATTGAGGTAATAAAAAAGAAAATTACCCCTTAAAAGTTATCCACAAAAAATGTGGATAACTATGTGGATAGAGTGTGGATAACTTTTTTTTGGGAAATTTTGGTTGAAAAGTTATCCACATTCAATCAAAGTTATCCACACGTTATCCACATAGTTATCCACAAAAAAAACACCCCTCAAACCCTTGTATTTACTGGGTTTTTTGGAGTTATCCACAATATCCACACCCCCTACTACTACTACGAAGTATGATCTATATATATTATATATATACGTCGCCCAACGCAGGCGTTTTTTTTCAAAAAAAAGTTATCCACATTTTAACTATAAACTACTAGAAATTTATATATTATGAATGTATAATATATATAGATCGCTCGAACATATGTACATTGGTCAAAAGGGGGGTCATAATATCGAATAGCTAGAAATTTATATTTTAAATATATTATATATATATATCGTTAAAAACAAGGGAGTAGTGTGGAAAGAGATCTTTCATAATGTGGAACGGCTAGAAATTTATATTTTAAGTATATATTATATATATATCGCTAAAAAAGAGTGTATTGTAGAAAGGAGTTTTTTATATCATGAAATTAATATGCAGTAAATCTGATCTTTTAAGAGCAGTTAATATTGTTTTAAAAGCAGTACCTTCACGAACTACAATGTCTATTCTGGAATGTATTTTGATTCAGGCATCGTCTGATATCATAAAGCTTACAGGGAATGATACAGAATTAGGCATAGAAACGGTTGTAAAGGGTGAAATTTTGGAGGAAGGGAAGATCGCCCTTAATGCTCGTATCTTTTCAGACATCATTCGTAAATTGCCAGATAATGATGTGACAATTGAGAGCAATGAGAATTTTAATGTTATGATTGTCTGTGAAAAGGCGAAATTTACAATAGCGGGAAAAGCGGGAGAGGATTTCTCAAACTTGCCCTATATAGAGAAAAATAATTTTATTAGTTTATCACAATTCACACTGAAGGAGGTCATTCAACAGACAATTTTTTCGATCAGTGATAATGAGAGTAATAAATTGATGACAGGTGAATTGATTGAAGTGATAGACAATGAGATGAAAGTGGTTTCTTTAGATGGTCATAGAATTTCTATTCGTAAGATTGAGTTAAAGGAGAATTATGAACATGTGAAGGTAGTAGTTCCCGGAAAGACGTTATCTGATATCAGCAAGATTTTAACAGGCGGAACAGAAGATGAAGTTCATATCTTTTTTACAAATAATCACATTTTATTTGAATTTGATAATACGATTGTTGTTTCTCGTCTGATTGAAGGAGAATATTTTAAAATAAATCAGATGCTCTCGTCAGATTATGAAACAAAAATAGTGATTAATAAACGAGAGATGTTAGATTGTATTGATCGAGCCACTTTGTTAGTAAAAGAGGGAGATAAAAAGCCTATTATTATTAACATTAAGGACAATATGATGGAGTTAAAGATAAACTCTGTTGTGGGTTCTATGGATGAAACGGTGGATATCGTAAAAGAGGGAAAAGATATCATGATTGGCTTTAATCCTAAATTTTTAATCGACGCATTGCGCGTGATAGATGATGAAAAAATTAATGTATACTTAGTGAATCCAAAAGCTCCTTGTTTCATTCGAGATGATAAGGAAAGTTATGTATATTTGATTCTGCCAGTTAATTTTAACACCATATAGCCAAAATCATTTATCCACATGTTATCCACACAGCAAAAAAGTTATCCACATTTTGAGAAACAAATGTGGATATTATAGGACATTTTATGTGGATTAGGTGTATAACATATTTTTATTAAATAAAAACAAGAGCAGAAAAGGGGAAATTATGGAAAAGATTGTTTTAAAAGGTGAATTTATTAAGTTGGGACAGGCATTAAAGGCTGTTGGCTTTGTGGATTCAGGTGTAGAGGCTAAAATAGCGATTCAAGATGGAAAAGTAAAGGTAAATGGGGAAATCGAATATCAGAGGGGAAAGAAGCTCTATAAAGGGGATAGAATTTTGTTTGATGGAGAAGAAATAGAGATCGATGGTAATTGAAACAATAGAGTTACAGAATTTCAGAAATTATAAAAAACTATCTATGAGGTTTGATGAGGGCACTACTATCCTGCATGGTGATAATGCACAGGGAAAGACAAATGTTTTAGAGGCGATTGTTATGTCTGGAACGGCAAAGTCCCATAAAGGAAGCAAGGACAGAGAGATGATTTTGTTCGGCGAAGAGGAGGCTCATATTAAAACAATAGTGAGAAAAAAAGACATTCCATATCGAATAGATATCCACTTGAAAAAAAATAAATCAAAAGGGATAGCTATTAATGGCATCCCGATTAAAAAAGTGAGTGAATTATTTGGTATTGTGAATGTAATATTTTTTTCTCCTGAGGATTTGAATTTAATTAAAGACGGTCCAGGAGAAAGAAGACGTTTTCTTGATTTAGAATTATGTCAGTTGGATAAACTATATATATATAATCTGGTAAATTATAACAAATCGTTAAATCAGAGAAATCAATTACTGAAAAATTTGACCATACAGCCCGAATTTATGGATACTCTTGATATTTGGGATGAAAAATTAGTGGAATATGGAACAGAAATCATAAAAAGAAGAGAAGCGTTTATCCATTCGCTTAATAAAATTATTTATCAGATTCACAAAAAACTTTCAGGGGAAAGAGAAGAATTACAAATTTTTTATGAACCAGATATAGAGGTAGAAAATTTTGCATCTTCTCTAAAGAGAAATCGAGATAGAGATATAAAATTTAAAACAACAAATGTTGGACCTCATAGGGACGATATGAGTTTTATCATACAAAATGTGGATATCCGCAAATATGGTTCACAGGGGCAGCAGAGGACAGCGGCGCTTTCTCTAAAGTTAGCAGAAATAGAAATAGTAAAACAATTCATTCATGATACACCTGTTTTGCTGTTGGATGATGTGCTATCAGAATTAGATGGTCATAGACAAAATCATTTATTAAATAATATCGCCCATGTGCAGACAATTATCACTTGTACGGGATTAGATGGATTTATAGAAAACAGGTTTAAAATAAATAAAACTTATCAAATTGTAAATGGAACAATACTTAAATAATTGAATTAAAGGAGGCAGATTATGATAGGACAAGAATATGATGAAAATCAGATTCAGATATTAGAGGGATTAGAAGCAGTGAGAAAAAGACCTGGTATGTATATAGGCACAACAGAATCAAAAGGGCTTCACCATCTGGTATATGAAATTGTCGATAATGCAGTGGATGAGGCATTAGCTGGTTTTTGTGATAATATTGATATATCTATTAATCCAGATAACTCCATCACCGTAATAGATAATGGGCGAGGTATCCCTGCTGGAATACATCCCAAGGCAGGGGTTTCAAGCATTGAAGTTGTATATACCATTTTACACGCAGGCGGAAAGTTTGGAGGTGGAGGTTATGATTTTTCAGGCGGACTTCATGGCGTTGGCGCTTCTGTTGTCAATGCACTGTCCGAATGGTTAGAAGTGCGTGTTTATCAGGGTGGAAAAATATATCAACAGAGATATGAACAAGGCAAAGCAGTATATCCTGTAAAAGTAATCGGCGAGTGTCCATTAGAACAAACAGGAACAGAAGTTTTCTTTTTACCAGATAAAGAGATTTTTGAAGAAACAGTGTTTAATTTTGAGGATTTAAAAACCAGACTGCGAGAAACAGCATTTTTGATGAAGAATGTAAAGATTATTCTGAGGGATAAGAGAGAAGATCCAGAAAATGTAGTAACATTGCATTATGAAGGAGGGATTAAGGAGTTCGTAACCTATCTCAATAAGAGCAGGGAAGTGATTTATGAGAATGTGATTTATTGTGAAGGCACGAAAGATGGAGTTTATGTGGAAGTGGCGATGCAGCACAATGATGCCTATACAGAAAGCTGTTATAGCTTCGTAAACAACATTATTACCCCTGATGGAGGAACTCATGTAGTAGGCTTCAGAAATGCCCTTACAAAGACTTTTAACGACTATGCGAGGGAAAATAAATTACTAAAGGACAATGAGCCGAATCTTTCTGGAGAAGACATTCGAGAGGGACTCACTACAATTATCAGCATAAAAGTGAAAGATCCTCAATTTGTGAGTCAGACAAAGGAAAAATTAGGAAATAGTGAAGCGCGCAGTGCGGTGGACGGCATTGTATCGGAACAGCTCACCTATTTCTTAGAACAAAATCCTGCGGTAGCGAAATTGATCTGTGATAAAGCGATTTTAGCCCAGAGGGCGCGAGATGCGGCCAGAAAGGCCAGAGATTTGACGAGAAGAAAGACAGCCTTAGAAAGTACCAGTCTGCCGGGAAAATTGGCAGATTGCTCCGATAAAGACCCTAAAAACTGTGAAATCTACATTGTGGAAGGGGATTCCGCAGGTGGTTCTGCTAAGACAGCACGTTCTCGTAATACACAGGCCATTTTGCCTCTGCGAGGTAAAATTTTAAATGTGGAAAAGGCGAGATTGGATAAAATTTTGGGCAATGAAGAAATTAAGGCCATGATAACAGCATTTGGTACTGGTATTCATGAAGATTTTGATATTTCTAAACTGCGTTATCATAAAATTATTATCATGACAGATGCCGATGTAGACGGAGCGCATATTAGTACCCTCTTATTGACGTTCCTATACCGCTTTATGCCCGATTTAATCAAGGAGGGCTATGTATATCTAGCCCAGCCTCCTTTGTACAAATTAGAGCGAAATAAGAGGGTCTGGTACGCATATAGCGATGAGGAACTCAATCGGATTATCGCAGAGGTGGGGAGAGATAATAGCAACAAGATTCAGCGATATAAAGGTTTAGGAGAGATGGATGCAGAACAACTATGGGAAACCACCATGGATCCAGAAAAAAGAATCTTGCTCAGAGTGACAATCGATGATATTTCTGCGGCTGATATTGATTTGACTTTTACTACCTTAATGGGGGATAAAGTAGAACCTAGAAGAGAATTTATAGAATCAAATGCGAAATATGTACAGAACTTGGATATTTAGGAAAATCAAAAGTACCCGAAAATTATTTGGAGGAAAAAAGAATGGATGAAAATATCTTTGATAAGATTCATGATGTGGATTTAAAAAAGACAATGGAGAATTCTTATATTGATTATGCTATGAGCGTAATCGCTGCACGCGCCCTCCCAGATGTGAGAGATGGGTTAAAACCTGTGCAGAGAAGAGTTTTATTTTCCATGATAGAATTGAATAATGGTCCAGATAAACCACACAGAAAATGTGCTCGTATTGTCGGTGATACTATGGGTAAATATCACCCTCATGGTGACAGCTCGATCTATGGGGCTTTGGTAAATATGGCACAGGAATGGTCTACTAGATATCCGCTTGTAGATGGACATGGGAATTTTGGATCTGTAGATGGAGATGGGGCTGCTGCGATGAGGTATACAGAAGCGAGATTGAGCAGAATCTCCATGGAAATGTTGGCGGATATCAATAAAGACACCGTAGATTTTATGCCTAACTTTGATGATACAGAGAAAGAGCCTGTGGTACTTCCTTCCCGTTTTCCAAATTTATTGGTAAATGGGACTACAGGAATCGCAGTAGGTATGGCGACAAATATCCCTCCGCATAATCTGAAAGAAACAATTCATGCCGTAGTGAAGATAATTGATAATCGAGTTTTAGAAGATAGAGAAACAAGCATGGAAGAGCTTTTAGAGATTATCAAAGGACCAGATTTTCCGACTGGGGCGATGATTCTTGGGACAACAGGAATAGAAGAGGCTTATCGCACAGGAAGAGGGAAAATAAGAGTGAGAGCTGTGACAAGTATTGAACCGATGAACAATGGCAAGAACCGTATTATTGTCACAGAACTGCCTTATATGGTGAATAAAGCGAAGTTGATTGAGAAGATGGCGGAGTTAGTAAAGGATAAAAAAATAGACGGGATAACGGATATTAGAGATGAATCGGATCGTACTGGAATGAGAATCTGTATTGAGTTAAGACGAGATGTGAATCCTAACATAGTACTTAATTTATTGTATAAACATACACAATTACAGGATACTTTTGGTGTTATTATGTTAGCATTAGTGAATGGAGAGCCTAAAGTATTGAATCTCCTTGATATGTTGAAAAATTATTTAATCCATCAAGAAGAAGTGGTGGCGAGAAGAACACGATATGAATTAAATAAAGCACAAGAACGGGCGCATATTTTAGAAGGTTTATTAATTGCTTTAGATAATATTGATGATGTTATAAACATAGTTCGACATTCAAAGTCAGTACAAGAGGCAAAAGCACATTTGATGGAGCGGTTTGGGCTGTCTGATCTACAGGCGCAGGCAATCGTGGATATGCGTATAAGAGCGCTCACTGGCTTAGAACGCGAGAAATTAGAACAAGAATATAAGGCATTGATGGAGAGAATTGAGGAGTTAAAGGCTATTTTAGCAGATGAAAAGCGTCTGTTACAGGTGATAAGGGAAGAGATCTTAATGATTGCTGAGAAGTATGGAGATGATAGGCGTACTTCTATTGGGTATGACGAATATGATATTTCGATGGAAGATATGATTCCAAATGAAAATGTGGTAATTGCCAGAACAAATCGGGGTTATATTAAACGCATGACAATTGATAATTTTAAGAGCCAAAATCGAGGCGGTAAGGGAATTAAGGGGATGCAGACTATTGAGGAGGATTATATTGAAGACCTTCTCATGACTTCTACGCATCATTATTTGATGTTTTTCACGAATCATGGAAAAGTGTATCGGATGAAGGCATATGAGATTCCAGAATCCAGTCGTACTGCGAGGGGGACGGCGATTATTAATTTGATTCAATTAGAGCCGGAAGAGAAGATAACGGCTATGATACCAATTAAGGAATATAAAGAAAAATATTATTTATTTATGGCGACAAAAAATGGTATTGTAAAGAAGACACCGATTACAGATTATGCTAATGTGAGAAAGAAAGGGTTAGCTGCGATCACTTTGAGGGAAGATGATGAACTGATAGAAGTAAAGGCTACGAATGATGAAAATGATATTTTCTTAGTGACAAAATTCGGTCAATGTATTCGTTTCAATGAAAAAGATGTGAGAAGCACTGGAAGGACTTCTATGGGGGTAATTGGAATGAATTTAGAGGATCAGGACGAAGTGATAGGGATGCAGTTAAATACTCAAGGAAGGGCGTTATTATTCGTTTCTGAGAAGGGAATGGGGAAGAGAACCTTTATATCGGAATTTACGAAGCAGCATCGAGGCGGAAAAGGGATAAAATGTTATAAAATAAATGAAAAGACAGGAAATGTAGTGGGAGTGAAAGCTGTAGATGAGGATCAGGAGATAATGCTTATTACGACAGAAGGAATTATTATTCGGTTAGAAGTGAATAATATTTCAAAATTAGGTCGTGTCACTTCAGGGGTAAAACTCATCAATATGGACGATAATATTACAGTAGCTAGCATAGCGAGGGTGAGGGAGTGTGAGAATGAGATAGAAAAGGATATTTTTAGTCAGTTAGAAGGAGAGGATAAAGAGGGGATAGAGATTGATAAGGTTGAGGAATAGTAGTGATGGGGGTTAGGGTATGATTGATTGATTGGTAGGTAGGGGTAGGTTTTGGCGTGAGGGGCGCTCCAGCAAGGAACTCTTCCAACGAAACCGCGCTCTCGCTCCGTTCCAGACGTAGCGGTACTAAGCGCACAGCCTTTTTGGGCTGTTTGCTAAGTGCCGACGTCTTCCAAGGGGTTTCTTTTGGAAGAGTTCCTTGCTGGAGCTAGTTTGTTGGCTGTTCTGGAAGTGGTGAATGATGTTTGATACTTTTTATTTCGTTTATTTTTTATTCTTATTTTTGTTTTTATTTTTGTCTGTTTGCAATTTGTAAATAGGTTTGTTTCGTTTGTTATAATTTCGTGGCGAAAAACCCAGAGGCTTGTCTATGGGATAAAAGCCACATAGTTTCTACTTAACTTTCGCATAGAATAGATATATAATATATGTATAAATAGAAAGGATATTTAAGCAATGGGTAGACCAAAATCAAATCATGTACAAATCAATATCTCTATTCCTATTGAGTGGAAAACACAATTGGAAAATCTTGCCCGTATCTATTCCGTTGAGGAAGGTGAAACTATCACTTTCCTTGATTTGATGCGGAGAGACATTCAAGAAAAATATCAGTTAGGTGAAAAGAATGAGTGAGGAACCATATCATAGTGCTTCGCATTGTAAATATCTGATTCAGTATCATATCATTTGGTGTCCTAAATTCAGATTTTCTGTCTTGCAGGGAAATGTGGATACTACTCTGAAACAGATATTACAAAAAATATGTGATAATTATGGATATAAAATCAAAGCACTTGAAGTAAGGCAAGACCATATCCATATATTTGTAGATGTGCCACAAACAGTTGCCCCTTGCGATATAGTAAGGACTCTGAAAAGCATAAGTGCGATAGAATTATTTAAGGCATATCCAAAACTAAAACCGTTCTATGCAAGATGCGGAGTTTTATGGTCAAGAGGATATTTTGTATCTACGGTAGGACATATAAGCGAAGCTACAATAATGAAGTATATTGAGGAGCAGAAGAATAATGTTTAATGAGGAATATAAGAAACTTCTAAAACAATTTCATAAACTTTCTGACAGACATATGTTGATTGTTGAAACTGATATGTCTTCTTGCGATGTGCAAAAGGTAGTAGCTCTTTCTGATAAAATTAGAAAAGCAGGCAATGAACTTGTTGGTCTTATGAGAAAGAATTACGACCAGTTAATGCATACGAAAAGGTATCGTAAGCTATTGAAACTTTATGGTAGGGCAGAAGATAAAAAGAAACGCAAAGTACTTGCAAACCAGCTTAATGAGATTCAAAAACAATATAATATTACTTGGGATTTTTGTAGGACTTCTATGATACCAATAGGTAAGAAATATGGCATAGATGCTGTATTTGCACTTACTAAAGCTGAAGATGTATGGCAAGGCATAGAGAAATGTCTTTATGATAATGGTAAAATACTTCATTTTTCTAAATACGGAGAAATGCCTTGTATTAGGGCAAAGCAAATAAACCGTGGTATTCCAATGTCTGTTAAAGACAATAAGCTACAGTTTAAATTAGGCAAATCTACCTTTGGAATACAGATTAAAGATAGGTTTCAAACGGATGAAATAAATGCAATTTTATCTTATCTTGCTGAACCTGAAATTACGAATAATAAAGCAATACAAGTTCTTTTAAATGAAACATACTGCATAGATACATACAGACCTTGCTATGCTACTCTTGTACCAAAACTAATTCGTGGTAAATATAGGATATATTTGCATTTAACCATCGAAGGAAAAGCCAAACCTAAATATGATAAATACGGCAATCCAAGACATAAGTTTGGGAAAGGAATTATTGGTGCTGATATTGGAGTCCAGACAGTTGCTTATACATCTGATACAGAAGTAGGACTTAAAAATTTATCCGAACGAGGTAATAGCATTCAAAAATCCGAAAGATTAGAACGACTTTACTATCGTGCTATGGATAGGTCAAGACGAGCTACAAATCCACAAAATTATAATAACGATGGAACTATTAAAAAGAACCGTAAATCTTGGAAATACTCCAATCATTATAAGAAGTTAAAAACTAAACATTCTGAATTATGTAGGATAAATGCTATAAACAGACAGCTTGCTATAAACGAAGATGCTAATCATTTGCGAAGTCTCGGAGATGTCTTTGTAACTGAACCTAAAAATGCCAATAAACTTATGAAACGGGCTAAAGAAACTACGATTAACAGTAAAGGTAAGTTTAATAAGAAAAAACGTTTTGGTAAATCTATAAAAAACCGATGTCCTTCGGGATTTCAAAGCACCATAGAAAGGAAATTCAAGGTATCTGGTGGCACATATATAGAAGTGCCTAATCATTATAGAGCAAGTCAATATGACCATACAGCAGATGACTATATCAAAAAGAAACTATCGGATAGAATGTATTACTTAACTGATGGAACTATAGTACAACGGGATTGGTATTCATCGTTTCTGCTATACTGTTACGATTATAAAACCAAAGATATAGATAAAATGAAATGCATTTGTGAATTTGATAAATGTTACAACAAGGAAAAATCTTTAATCGGCTGGATTAAGGATAATAAAATCAAAGTATTAAATAGTGGAATAAAAATAGCATAAATCAAATACATAGGGAGATTGACTATACTTCCTTATCGCAAGATAGAAATTTACCGCTCATGTGGTCGTAGGACTGCTTGGTAATGAAAGTCCTTACTCAAATAGATTTACACTTGTATTCCAAAGTCTGAAAATGATGTACGATTGCAAGCTAAACTTGGTAGTAAGAACCCCATAGGCTTGCCTGTGGGAGTAGTCAGTTATCATAATAGGAGTGATAAATGTGGTGTACCTTTTGTATATACAATGGAAACTCTAAAAAAAATGTTTCCCATGATACAATCTAAAAGTTTTTTTAAATTGGGAATAAAATTTTGCTTATTTATGTTTGCTCCTCCTACATAAATTCCAACACTTTGCCTAAAATCTATTATTTTTTCTTCTAAATCAATATTTTCAGTTATTATGCCTTTTATATGACATTCCAGAAGATCGATTAGTGTTTGGACTTCTTTTATGTCCTCGTTTATATATTCTATCCATTCATCTGGTATTGATGGAGGGATATTATCTAAAGAGAGTTGTTCTATGTTTTTTTGAAGCTTTTCAAAACTCATGTATCTAGTTTTATAGTTTTGATTTTGATAAATATTTTTAGAGATTTTAATGTTAAATGTATAGTTAATGTCCCTTTTACCACATAATATTTCTTTCATGTTTAACACTTCTTCTTCTGTACAAGGATATTCATCAGCGATATCATTTGGTATTTGATGGAAAGTGGAAATGGTTCTTAGAAAATGATATATCTGCAATTTATCGATTTCTATGTATTCCCCTTTCATTAATTCATAATAAGCTTGCATTGACCATAAACCTAATTCATATTTTGTTATTATTTTATGATAATATTGATCTATTTTCTGTTCTAATTGTTTTGCGTTAACTAACATATTGATTTTTATGTATATTGTCAGAGATTTCTAGACATTTTTAATGTTATAGACTATAAACTTATTTTAGAAATATATAAATCTAAAATTTATTATTGAATAACATGATTGAAAAATGAATGTTTCTCTTATATATAATTCCTTTCCTAATTTTTTAGACGTAGATAATACTTTTCGTGTGAATAAATTTAACCTCATCAAGGAAGTCCCCCGCTTCTAAGCCGCCAAGGCAAAAGCGGTGGGTTGGAACTTCCTTGTTTCCGTGGGAGTGCAGACTCCCACGGAAAAGCTGCGATAGCAGCTATGAGGTTATGAGCAAGTAGCGAAGCGGATTGCGAATATCCGATTTGACTGAGGAATAAATTTTGTTATATCATTATGATTTCTATGTTAGATTTAACTTTTTGAATGAATTTTCCTAAATTCTAGTTTAATTTTCCTTTTAAGTCTTTATCATTCATAACAATTTTATTACTCCTTGTAAATTTAATGTATATGGTTGTATCTAAAAATTGATAGATGTGTAAAATATTCATTGTTCAATAGAACAGAGTATGTTTATTATAATTCCAATCTCATATAAATAACTTCTTGAAACCCTGTCATGCGAGAATGAAAGCCTTTAGGGTTTCTGCCATATTCAACAAACCCTGCTTTCTTATACATAGACAACGCTCTTATATTTTCAGCAACTACATTCAGTTCAAGTTGGATATATCCTGCAGTCTTTGCACATTCAATACATGAAGTCATTAATGCCCATCCAATTCCAAGTCCCCAAAAATCTTTCAAAATACTAATACCAAATTCAGCCCGATGCCGCACTTTGTATTTCGTGCCTACTGCTTCAATTCCAGCAGTTCCTACAACTATACCATCAACTATAGCAATAATCTCGATTTCATTTTCACTATTAGATTTTTCTTTCAGAAATTGGCTTTGCTGTGTTGCATCGAAATTATTTTCATTTGGATATGTAAGTAAATAATCGGTTTGGGCATGGGTTAAATTAAAGTTATCTAATACAAGCTGTCCATCATTTTCAGTTGCATTTCTCAAACAACATTCCACGCCATTCTTTAATATTATTATTTTGTTATATTTCATAATTACTCCTTTATAACTACAATATTGCGATAATTATCCTTGATAGCCGCTGCCATTAAATAGTTAGTTCATCAATTTTTATGCCAATTAAAAACTCATGTTATTTTAAATCCTTTCAGATTTTAGCTTTCTTTAAATAATTGCGAAACTTCTAACACTATATCCATACTGGCTTTTTTGAGAATTTTGAGAATTACTTCTATGTATCTCATCATTTAGATTTTCATAGTTTATCGTAACATTCACTTTTCAAAAAGTAGAATAGCCAACCAACTAGCGGAGGCAAGGAAGTATTCCAAAAGAAGCCCCTTGGAAGACGTTGGCACTTATCAACGGATCAAACCCACTGTTTGGTTCATCGAGAATAAGAATATCAGGGTCGTGCATAAGCGGCAATGATTCCAAGTTTTTGTTTTGTCCCTTTGCTCATCTTTTTTATCTTACTTTTAGGGTCTAATTCAAAATGCTCCAGCAATTCTTCTTTACGGTTCTGTGAGCCGATTTTACGGTATTCTGCGATGAATTTCAAAAACTCAATACCTGACATATCATCAAAAAAGTTGATTTCACGGGAATATAGCCAAGTTTTGTCTGCACCTTATCCTTTTCGCTCCAACAATCCAGTCCATCAATGGTACATCTTCCTGACGTTGGTTTTAAAAATCCCATCAAATGGCGTATAGTCGTTGTTTTACCTGCTCCATTTGGATCTAAAAAGCCAAAAGCTTCTCCTTGATTTACATGAAAAGATATATCAAATACTCCTTTTCCACCTCCATAGTCATGTACAAGATTTTCGATTTTAATGACGCTCATAAATACTCCTTTTTTTCTAAATATTAGATTTTTCATTTTTTCATGAAACTTCTATTACTTGTCTAGTGCTAATAACTTCGTTCGGTGAATTTATTAAAAGAGTTTTTATTGTAATTTTAGTTTCTATAACGATCACACTTTTTTCTTTACATACATTATATTATATATAAATAATGTGTGGTTGTCGATATTTTATAATACATAAACATATTAAAATTCTTGTGACAGTTCAGCTTTTTTATTTGTTATTATGAAATGAATGATAGAAGTTTTCAAGTGTGAGTAAGAAAATGGGAATAGGAAAAGGCAGACGCTTTGATAAGGCGACTGCCTTTTTCTCTCACCGTTCTACTTCTTTCATGGACTGGTTATAGTCCCGAATAACCTTTTCTCTCGTTTCATATTCTCGTCTTTTCTCTATCTCTTGACTAATCTTTTATAATTCCATACTCCCTCATTAATTGTTTCTGAAACTCATAGTCTTTCGTAGCGCGTTCTAAATCGTCATATTTCTTATTTTGTAATAATAGTGAATATAATTTACTAATTCGTTCCTCTCCTACTTTTTCGCCTTCTATTCTACCTTCTTCTCTGCCTGTTTCTCGTGCTTCTTTCATAGATTGATTATAGTCACGGATAGCCTTTTCCCTTGCTTCATATTCCAGCCGTTTCTCTTTATCTTGACTAATTATCTGTAATTGCTCATAGGCACTCGCTATATAAGAATTTTTTGTTGCTATCATCTCTAGTTCCTCCTTTCTTTCCGCATTAATAAATTTCGCCCATAATTCTATATCGCTACTGTTTTCTTTTATTTCTTCTGGTAGTTTTGGCAATTCTATCACATGAAATTCTATTTTATCAGTATAGATAAAATATCTAGTTTTTTCCATAATTTGGAAGCAAGAATAAAATTCTGTTTCTTTTGGAAAGAGAGTAAAATTCAAAATGCTAATATTGACACATTTTTTGAATACATCATAAGTTTGACCTTGCTTAATTTGCTCTGTATACATTTTAGAAAGATAGAAAACAGAACGATCTGCCCATACCTTTAACTCAGAAAGCTGTATTTCTGTGTCAATTTCTGTATCGTTATTCATCAAAATTCGTACATCTAGGATACCTTGTTTGTCATCTTCATGTACTTTCTGAAGATAGGTATTTAAGACCTGAGTACTTTTTATTTCCTCTGGTTTTATCTTTAAAACAGCAGATAAGAAGCCAATCCGTGCCTTTTCATTTGCCATGATTTCCTTAAAAGCGAAATCAACTTTTGGTTTCATTAAAAAATTATCCATATGTTCCTCCCATTTTCCTTTGTGTAGTTTTATCTAAATTATAAATCTTTTTTATATAGAAGTCAAAGAAGACTAAAATCAAATATTTGTTTTCGCTACGATAAATATATACAAATTTATAAAAATCCATAATATCTATACTGTGGCATTCCTCACGAAATGCTTTCCTGTTTCAACGTGTCCGATTTTGCTCAAGCTACTTTCGTTTGCTATGACACTCCACAGGCTTTATTTCCCCAGTAGCGTTAGGTACATATCTGCATTTTCTTGTATGTGAAATTATGCAGACTGATACTTTGCTAAATTCAGACTTGCATTCAAGTCCCTGTCAATCACAAGACCACATTCATTACATCTGTAAACACGGTCGGACAGTTTCAAATCACGCCTAATACAACCACAACAGGAACAGGTCTTTGAACTCGGATAGAAGGTCGGAACTTCCACGAACTCCATTCCATACTTCTGACACTTGTAACAGATTTGGCGTTTGAACTCGTAAAATTTCTGTTTCTGAATTGCTTTTGCAAGATGCTTGTTTTTCATCATACCTTTGACATTCAATGTTTCCATTACGATACGAGATGGCTTGGTTTTCACTATCTCGGTCGTTGTTTGATGCAAGTAGTTGTTTCTGATGTTTGTAAGTTTCCTGTACACTAATTTTATCTTTCTTTTTTGTTTCTGAAAGTTTCTACATTCCTCTAATGGCTTAATAAAAACAGGAATCCTCTTGTTTCCCACTATTTTGTAGCACGAAAGATTCCTTTCCTGCATCCGAGATAATTTCCGCTGTTCTCGTTTCAGAACTTTTTCAAGTCTCCTGACTTGGTGCGATTTATTGATATTTTTATAGGTCTTTCCATTGGAACAAATTGCCAAATCTTTGATACCCATGTCAATCCCAATGCTTTCGCCTGTCAGTTCACATTTTATTTCAGGAACTTCATAGCCGACACATAAATACCAATACTTTCCGTCAAAAGAAATATGCGGATTTGAGTATTTTTCGCCTTTTTCCAATTTCGGCAACGGTTC
Source organism: uncultured Lachnospiraceae bacterium (assembly GCA_910585935.1). Taxonomy (GTDB): domain Bacteria; phylum Bacillota; class Clostridia; order Lachnospirales; family Lachnospiraceae; genus MGBC136627. The sequence goes on from CAJUHN010000018.1 coordinate 23,112, forward strand.
GGAAGTCTTCACAAATCCTATCTTCTCACCATGAAAACCGCCGTTTTTTCTGGAAAGGCTTTCATAATTCACATAAAAAGATAGTTTCGATTTGTGTTTTGACTTGTAACAGGGTCTTTCGGCGATTCCTTTGAAATAGGCTTTGAATGCGGTATTTGCATCTTTTACAGCCTGTTTCATGACGTTACTGCCAACTTCTTTCAGCCATGTATGCGTGGTCTTTTTCAGAACATGATTGATATACTTTCTCACTGTTCCCTCGCTTACTGACTTGTCACCTGTTTCGCCGTTTGCAAGATATTCTTGCCATACACGGTTATTTTCAGAAAGAAAATAATTATATGCCCATCTTGCAACTCCTGCACTTTTCCAGAATAATAGTTCTTGTTCCGGTGTCGGTTTCAGCCTGATTTTCCTTGTCAGAAGCATTTGCTTTCACCTCATCCATTTCTTTGTTTTCTTCCCCCTTTGCTTGCGGTTTTACTCCGTTTCAATTGGATAGTCTACGATACAAAAGGGATTTGTTTCCATAAATTTTTCTATTTTTGTATAAATTTTTCCAAATTTATTGTAACTGTTTAGTTTCCCATTTCACATATTTGGTTAAAATAATATGAAATGGGAAGTCATGCTTTTATATTTGAAACCATTTCATCATAACTTCCCTTTAAAATTATAATTTCCCACCAAGATAAATTTGAATGATTTTCCTAAATTTTAGTATAATTTTCCCTTTAAATCTTTGTGGAATAAATCAAAATGTTGTTTGACTATTTTGTTATTTGGATCTGCTTTTAATATTTGTTTACTAATTTCTAAAGTTTCCTCATCACTTAAGATTTTATCTGGCAGGGAGTTATAACTGATTAAATATTCTTTAAAATCTATATTTTGAGGTTCTAACTCAACCGCTTTTTTTTGATGATAAAATCCAGCATAATAAGCACCTTCTATCCAACATAAGGGATTTGATAATAATATAGATGCGAAGTCATGTAAGGAAGCACTTTCATATTCAAGCAATAATTTAAGAACCACAGCATAAGGCACGATGGATTGTTTGCTAAATGATACATCTAAGAATATATCTTGTATTTCTTGACTTAATAATTCTTTATCTATATTTTTGACTAATTCTCCGGCTTCATCGACTTTTCCATCTGACAATAATTGAAATAATATTTCTTTATCCTTATCATTCATAACAACTCTATTACTCCTTATATAATCTAGTATTTTATATCATAAGTTTAGTAAAATATGGTAGATATGATTATTCTATAAGATTTCGGGAAATTTTATAGTAATCACATATCCCTTGTTTTGGATCATAATATTCCCAATCTAAGTAATAATTAATTGCCAATGCCGTTTCTTCCCATGTATTTCTTGAACATTCTAATAATAATTTGTTAATTTCCTGTGTAACATAATCTATGTTTTCTTTCATACTAGATCCCGTAACAACAAAAATGGATCTTAATAACATAGGACCTATTTCTTTAGAAAGTTTTTGTAATCGCTTTGGGGTTATGATTCTAAAGGAAAAATACTCTGAACCTTCCTCTCCCTTTTCACCAATACAAGCCTCTAAATGCATAACGAAATCTTTAATATCCTCTGGTTCTTCAATATCTAAAATACAATCTAAAACGGGTGTAATCATTTTAATACCTCCTGTTAAAAATATTAATCCTCAAAAATCTATATATTCTTTTACCTATATTATTTAATACTAACGGTTGTCAATTTTTTTAAAGTTTTGGTTTTTCTAGTATTAGATTTCTCATTTTTTATGAAATTAATATATTTCAAATAGTTCTTTATCATCTGAACTAATAATATCAAATATAATTTTAATTCTTGTTTTCTATATTTCCATAGACTTATCATAAAGAATAATTTTATCTGTTTCATGAAACTCAGCTCCAAATTTTTCTAATAATAATTCTTCATATTTCTTATTTTTACATTGAATCGCTAATACATCATATGCACTTTCTATTAGGTTTAAATAATAACTAAATTCTTTTATATCTTCTTTGTTTTCTGTAATAATAAGATTATATTCATCGCTAGAATGAAGTAAAAATTTATTTAAACTTTCTTCATCTTTTATTTGATACCAATCATAGGTATTATTCCAATCTTCTAAAATACCATCACTATAATAGGCACGAAAAGAATAATTCGGAATATTTGTAAAACATTTATTTTCTTTTAAAAAAATTCTTCTTCTACATATTCTATAGAATCCATATATTTTCTTAAAATAGTTTTAATAATAGTTTTTATTCTTTCAGTATTTTTTAAAGAATTATTTTTTAATTTCTGTTTTAGGGCATGGATATCTTCCATATAGGGATTAAAAAATTCTTGATATTTTAATGCTTGTATTATTTCTTCATTTATTTCTTGATTTATTTTTGCTTCTTCCTTAGTATCTAGATATAAAGAATTAGATACAAAGTCTTCATATAATTCATCAATATATTCTTTTTTCCATTCTTCTTTCCATTCAATATACTGAAAATAATCTTTTCTTACATAAATATTAGATGCTTTATTTAATAATAATTGTATCAATTTTACGTGTTTTTCTACTGGATAAAAATTTAATGATATATACCATTCCTTTTTCATAAAATCCCCCCTTTCTTACTGATAAATTTTTATTTATTATCTAGTAATACATGATGAATATGATTACCACTTTTTTTCTCTATCTAAATAGAAATAGTCTTAAACTACTTTCCTTTTTCCATTTATCTTTAGAAACTTATGTTCTACTATAATTAACTTTAAGTTTTTTAGTTTTGATTAAAATAATATGAAAAGAGTAAAAGGGAAGTTATGCTTTTATATTTGAAACTATTTCATCATAACCTCCCTTTAAAATTATAATTTCTCACCAAGATAAATTTAATGATTTTTTTAAATTCTAGTATAATTTTCCCTTTAAATTTTTGAGAAATAAATCAAAATGTTGTTTGACTATTTTGTTATTTGGATCTGCTTTTAATATTTGTTTACTAATTTCTAAAGTTTCCTCATCACTTAAGATTTTATCTGGCAGGGAGTTATAACTGATTAAATATTCTTTAAAACCTATATTTTGAGGTTCTAACTCAACGGCTTTTTTTTGATGATAAAATCCAGCATAATAAGCACCTTCTATCCAACATAAAGGATTTGATAATAATATAGATGCAAATTCATGTAAGTTAGCACTTTCATGTTCAAACAATAATTTAAGAACCACAGCATAAGGCACGATGGATTGTTTGCTAAATGATACCCTTAATAATATAGAACGTATTTCTTTATTTAACAACTTTTTATCTATATTTTTGATTAATTCTCCAGCTTCATCGACTTTTC
>CAJUHN010000019.1 GCA_910585935.1 uncultured Lachnospiraceae bacterium
CTCCTTACAGAGCTGCTCATTAAGTACCAACGTCTTCCAAGGGGTTTCTTTTGGAATCATTCCTTCTCTTAAGCTAGTTTATTGGTTTTTCTAATTTTTGAAAAGTGAGTTTGTCGCCCTCGTATGAATTGAATTTTGTTAAGATTTGTGTTATGATGAAATTTATGTAAAATATGATAGGAGTTTTTAAAAAGTTACACTTGCCTCAAGTGTGTGATGGGGAAGTAGAATTTAAAGGAGAGAAAAAATGAAAGAAGATATTTGGGATAAATTATATCATGAAGCAAAAAAAGTACAAAATGCTCGTATCATTTCGCCTTTTATTGAAGCAGGCGGTGTTGCAGCCGCATTAATTACAAAAGCAGGAAATATCTATGTTGGGGTATGTATTGATACAGATTGTACCCTTGGAATGTGTGCGGAAAGAAATGCGATTGCAAATATGATAACAAATGGAGAAAGTCAGATTGACAAAATTTTAGCTGTAATGCCAGATGGCAAGGTCGGCTCTCCCTGTGGAGTTTGTCGTGAATATATGATGCAGCTTGATAAAGATAGCGGAGAAATCGAAATTCTGCTCGATTTGGAAAGCAAAAGAACCATACTTTTAAAAGACCTTCTTCCAGATTGGTGGGGCTATAACAAATTTCAAAATAATTAATCTTTAAAATATCAGCAAAAAAAGGAGAGATTATAAAATTTTATGAATAATAAATTTCCAAAACAACTTGATAGAAAAATAATATATGAAAGTGACTGGATTTGCCTATATTCCGACAAAGTAGAAATGCCAGACGGACATATTATTGATACTTATCATAAACTTCATTATCCTCATGAATCTTCCTGTATAGTCATTATAAATAATAAAGAAGAAATATTGATGATTCAATCTAAACGCTATATAACCTCCAAACTTGAATGGGAGATTCCAGCCGGAAGGATTGAAAACAATGAAACACCAGAAGAAACGGCAAAAAGGGAATGTTTAGAAGAAACAGGATGCACCTTGAAAGATTTGACATATTTATGCTGCCAAAATCCAAACAATGGAATGTCTGATTTGAAACTTCATGTTTTTGGTGCTAAAGTGGAAAATGAGATTTCTATATTTGATGAAAATGAAGTTCAAATAAAAAGGTGGATACCTAAAGATAAAGTTTTAGATATGATAAAAAGCAATGAAATTGAATGTGGCATTTCCATACTAGCCTTGCTCTATGCTATAAACTTTTATATATAGTTTTTTTATAATCAATAGATGAAAAATTTTGGACAGTAAGATATAATTATACAGAAATATTTTACTAAAATCGTATATTTAAAGAAATAAATTTTTATTTATTGAGTAGCTGCCTATAATATGTTAGATAGACAGCTACTAATGATTTATTATCTTGGAATTAATTCATTCTGTTGTAAAACTTCTATGATCGTTTCAGTTTCATCATTTAATTTATGTATATCTTTTCTAATATTTCTTTCCGCTTGTTTCACATCTAATGATAAATTATTAAGCTTTTCATGTGTTCTTGTCTGCTTTAATTCTAATATTTCTAGTTTTTCATATGTCATGTTTTGTTTCACTTCTAAAATTTCCACTTTGTTGCTTAAAATTTTCATATTTTCTTTTAAACTTCCTACATCTGATTTTAAGCCTTCCACATCTTCTTTTATTGGCTGCAGCTTTTCATCTAATATTTCAGATATCGCCTTTAATAATTCATTATCCATAAAAAATCCCCTTTTCTTTTTATCAATTTGTATAGAAAAATTATATCATATATAAGTTATAAAGTCTATTTACTTTTCTCTAATAATCTAATTTCACATTATGGTAAATAATATCATAACAATACAAATAGATTCACTTATACAACTATCACACCTTTTAAGCTAAATGATAAAAAAATTTATTTCCATTCACAAGATAAAAAAGCATCTCGAAAAAACCAGATTATCATGATAAACTAGCTTAGGGCAAGGGACTATTCCGAAAGAAACCCCTTGGAAGACGTTGGTACTTAATGAGCAAACCCACAGGTAGTGGGATTTGCGAATTTAGTACCGCTACGTCTGGAACGGAGCGAGAGCGCGGTTTCGTTGGAATAGTCCCTTGCCCTAAGCGAACCTCCCACGAATCTGTTCCTCTCTTCTATTCTATCTATTTAAAATAGAGTGCAAATTTTTTTCTTCCAAAAATTCACACTCCATTTCCTCTCATAACATCTTACTTATCTATTTTCTTCATAAAAATCCACAAATGCTTCTACATCTGCCCTAGAACGAAATTCATTCCTTCTTAATAAAACTTCTTCTTTTATATCTCCCTCTAAATTCATAATATAATCATCCATTGTTTCATCTTGAAAGGAAAATCCATAGACAGAAGGAAATAATAATTCTGAATATCCATTCTTATAAGGATCATGATAATCCATTTCTCCACCACCCTTTTCTAATCATAACATTAATATACAAGGCTAGTGTCTGTGAAAAAAACGGATCTATACAAATAGTTTTTAACAGATTTAACAGATTATTCTTTTTTTGTCTTATATTTAAAAGTTTTTTTCTTCTACTTTTCCATTTTTCACTTCATAAACCGTATGAATCCCATTTTTCTTCGCATACTCAAGATAATCTTCCCAATTATTTCCTACTTGTTTTCTTAACAACACTACTTTTTTTCCTTCTCCCCTTAACTGTTCCGCTAATAAAATCCCTTGTTTTCTATCTTCTAATTCATATAATACCAAAATCGTATCCTCTTTTATTGGCACTTTAATTTTCTGTCTGGATAAAGCTAATAAAAGCTGATCTAGATTGATCGCGAAGCCAATAGAAGGTGCATCTTTTCCAAACTGTTTTAATAAATTATTATATCTTCCTCCCGTCACAATCATATCACCTGTTCCATAAGTATAACCTTTAAATAAAATACCGGTATAATATTTATATCTTCCTAACATTCCTAATTCAAAAGAAATATACTTTTCCAGACCATATAACTCTAAAATATGATATATCTTCTCCAATCTTTCTATTGCTTTTTGTGCTAATTTATTTTCTGTCAGGGCGCGAGCTTGTGATAATTTTTCTACAGAACCAAATAATTCCTGCAATTTTAAAAAAGTAGCGATTTTTTCTTTGGAAATATTCTCCCCTTCTAACAATTCTTCTACTCCAAAATAATTTTTATTTTCAATTAATTCCCGTAATTTCCATTCTATTTCTTCTTCGATATCTGCTTCTTCTATAAGCCCTCGAAAGAAATCTGCCTCTCCTAATTCCACTTGAAATTCCGTCAACCCAGACGCTAACAGGCAACGAATAATCACCGCTATCATTTCTCCATCAGCATCTGCTGTTTCATCTCCAATTAATTCACATCCTAATTGTGTACACTCTTTCATTCTCCCTTGATAACTGGAATTATTGATAAAAGTATTTCCTATATAACAAAAACGAAGCGGCATTTCCTCGTCCATATAGTATTTTGCAGCCGAACGTGCGATAGAAGGGGTGATATCAGGACGGAGCACTAATGTATTTCCTTCTCTATCAAAAAATTTATACATTTCTTTAGAGATGACACTTCCTCGTTCCTTGCCAAAAACATCAAAAAATTCAAACATAGGAGTTTGAATATCTTGATAACCATACTGTTTTAAAACATGATGTAATTTCTCCTGCAGCACTAATTTCCTTTCACATTCTTCATTATAAATATCCCGAACTCCCTCTGGTGTATGTAATAACTGATTTTTCATGATTTTCCTCCATTTTTATCCTATCAAATTCCTAGACTCATAATATTTTATTACGTTAAAGTGATACTATATCATAACAACTATCAAATTATAGCTTTTCTCTTTTTTTCTGTCAATGGATCACTTTTTTATCCTTTTCCTCTCTTTCTAATAAATCTTTCTGTATCAGAGGCAAATAATGAACGAATGCCATACCGTCCTGATGAATTTGATATTCTTTTTCTATTTCTGAAAATAAGAAACTTTTTCTTCCTCCCTGTTCTGCCCTATCATAAAAAATGAGTAATTTAGCAAGTGATAAATAATACATTTCATTTCTATTCGTATAAAAAAGCAGAAAAAAAGAAATACCCCCCTGTTTTTCAAAATCTTTCATAAATGCCACTTGATGTTGATGAATATTCGCTAGTGGAAATGTATCTGTATGACATTCTTTCGCATCAAAACAAACAGGGATTCCTTGTACTGCTCCGATATAATCTACAGTACTTTTTTGATCAAAATAAGCTAATGTGATATGCCTGGTTTCTTTTTCAATCTGTATGGGTTTAATAGGAGTAGGAATTTTTTGTATTAATGCTAATCCTTTTTTTTGATAAATTTCATTTGTACTGTTTATCATCTCTTCTAAAGTAGAACCTCTTAATCCTCTAGAATTCCATGTTGCCATAATCCTTCTCCTTCTAACACTATCTTAAAATTTTCTGGCAAAGGCGCATAAAATGTTCTATTCGATAAATAAGAAAGACATCCTGTTATATCTGGCATAACAAATTGATAAGAATGAAGTAATTGACTTTTCAGGTGATATTTTTCCTGAAATTTTTGATTACTTTTTAATTCTCCATATTTTCCATCTCCAATAATCGGATGCCCGATAGACGCTAAATGCGCTCTTATTTGATGAGAACGCCCTGTAATTAACTTCACCTTTAACAAAGTCACCTCTCTATTACAAGCGAGAGGGATATATTGTGTTTTAATTGGTAAGTCTTTTTCAGAGGAAGAAGTTTCTTTAATGATTACCTGATTTCTTTCCCCCTCTTTTGTTAAATATCCCTCTAAAAATGCCCCTCTTTCTATTTTCCCCTTTACCAGACATAAATAAAACTTACTTGCAGACCTCTCTTTTAATATTCTCGACATCTCCTGCAAACCCACTACCGTTTTTCCAGCTATCACGATTCCACTCGTATTTCTGTCCAAACGATTGCAAACAGAAGGACGACATAGAGAAAAATCACTCCCTTTTTCTTCCAAATAAGATAATATCATCTCTACTAAAGAAATATCCGTTTCTTTCGCCTTTTGAGATAGAACGCCTGCAGGTTTATTAATGAATAAAATATGCTCATCTTCATAGATGATGTTCAAAGCCTTCTTTCTGTTCTTTCCTTCTTTTCCCATCATAATTGGCTTAGAAAACTTCTCTATCGTTTCTTTTGCCAAAAATAACTTCACCTCATCTCCCTCTTTTAACTTTTCATTTCCCTCCGCTTTTTTTTCATTCAATACAATATTCTTCTTTCTGAGCATTTTATAAATAAAACTTTTTGGCGCTGAATTTAGATATTTACTCAATAACTTATCTAACCTCTGTCCCGCTTCCCTTTGTGTTATAGATATCACCTGCATTTTACCTATCTCCCATTTCTTTTTTGCCTTCTAACTATTTCTTTTTATCATATCGTCAAAGTAAGTAATAATTCTTTTATTCTGATATCCTTTTTGCTCTGCTTTTCATCAGGCACTATCTCCGCTAATGTCTTTACACGATTAAAAAACTGCTTTTTATCTTTAAAAATCTTTACATTCACTTTTACACCATTCACCTGCAGATTATTTTCCAAAAACTTTTCCATATATTCTGTATGATACTTTTCATGATTAGTAAAACCACAAGCACTTCCATTATGTATTACCATAAAAGAAGTAGGAAATGGAAAGAATTTCTGATCGGTAGTAAAAACTAAATCCGTTAATACAATCATTTCTTTTACCATATCCTTTAACTTGTCATACTCTTCTTTTTTTTCTGAATGATAGGGCAAAAGAAAAAAGAAATTCACAGCAAATTTAGCAACTGGCAAAACTGTTAAAATAGAAATCACAGTCATAATATTATTCTTTGTTTTTGTCGCAAAATACCCAATGAAAAAAAGAACTGCCACTATACTAAATCCCAAAATCATCAAAACAGCCGACTGCCTTTTTTTATAATCCAGATAACCATATTCCCCTTTTTCTACTTTTGTATTTTTCTTATTCAAATCTACCCATCCTTTATTTTATCCATATTTTATATTTACAAAAAACTTTATCTTCTTTTTATTTCAAATGCTCAAACAATAAACTTCATCAACCATTCATGTGGAAGAACTTTGCATAAAATCCGAAAAGCTTTCATCATTCCCCCATAAACAGAAACCGTTTTCCCCTTTAAAGAATCCCTCAATGCCTGTTCCACCACCTTAGCAGGATTTGCCATCATAATCTTCTTATAAAATGCCACTTCACCTGTCATCTGTGCTATATCAAAAAATTCTGTTCTAACTGGTCCGGGACATACTGCTGTGACAAAAATACCATTCTTTTTTACCTCTTCATGCAAAGCTCTAGAAAAGCTCAAAACATATGATTTAGTAGCAGCATAAACTGCAAATTTAGGCTGCGGCAAAAATGCAGCAGAAGACGCCAAATTTATAATTCTAGATTTCTTAGTCATATAAGGCAATACTTCATAAGTCACAGAAGTTAGAGCCAAACAATTTAACTCTATCATACCAGAAATATCTTCCTCTGGAATATCCTCATATAATCCAATCTTCCCATATCCCGAACAATTTACTAACATTTTCACCTGTGGCTGTTTTTCCTTTAAAATTTCCCTTAACCTCAATCTCTGTTCTTTATCCGTCAAATCCATCTCCATCAAAACCAAAGGAATCTCTATTCTTTCCTTTAATTGCTCTAACCTCTCCTTTCTTCTAGCAATCACCCAAACTTCATCAATACACGTCAATTTCCTATCAATCAACTTTACAAACTCTCTTCCCATACCAGAAGAAGCACCTGTTATAATTGCAGCTTTCATATAAATCCACCTCTCTTATCTTTCTTCTTATCTTTTTTTCTCATCTCTTTCTTCCTATTCCATCTACTCAATTTATCATAAAACCAAAAACTCACTTTTCAAAAGTATCCCCATCAACAATCTAGCAAAAGCAAGAAACGATTCCAAAAGAAGCCCCTTGGAAGACGTTGGTACTAAGCGAAAGCGCGGTTTCGTTGGAACGTTCCTTGCTTAAGCGACCCTTTCGCATAAAATCCCCCAAACACTCACCCCCTTTTCTTACCATGCACATGCCGAATCGTCTTTTTACTTTTTCCCTCTTTTTCTCTCTTCTTATTTTTATTTCTCTGTTCTTGTATTTTTTTTGCCGCTTCTTTCGGACGTATTAAACACTTCTTATCAAATCCTACCAAATCCATTCTATCTGCCTTTTTCAGCGCTTCTAATACCAACTCATAATTAGCAGGATTTCTATATTGTATTAATGCCCTCTGCATCGCCTTTTCATGAGGATTGATAGGAACATAAACCTTTTCCATTGTCCTTGGATCAAACCCTGTATAATACATACAGGTAGAAATAGTAGAAGGAGTGGGATAAAAATCTTGTACCTGTTCTGGCATATATCCCAAATCTCTTAAATATTCCGCTAAGATAACCGCCTCTTTTAAAGTAGAACCCGGATGGGAGGACATCAAATAAGGAACTAAATACTGTTTTTTCCCCAACTGTTCATTTATCTTTTTATATTTTTGTTCAAATTTTTGATAAACACTATTTTCTGGCTTTCCCATTCTCTTTAATACAGGATCTGCTACATGCTCTGGTGCGACTTTTAATTGTCCACTCACATGATATTCACAGAGTTCTTTTAAAAAGGTATCCTCCTTATCCGCCATCACATAATCAAAACGGATTCCAGATCGCACAAACACCTTTTTCACCTTTGGAATCTGCCTTAATTTCCGCAAAAGAGCGAGATAATCTTTATGATCTACAGTCAAATTTTTACAAGGAGTCGGAAACAGACACTGCTTATTCTGACAAACTCCTTTTGTGAGCTGCTTTTCACAAGAAGTATGTCTGAAATTCGCCGTCGGTCCTCCCACATCATGAATATAACCTTTAAAATCTTTGTCTTCTGTCAATAACTCAGCTTCTTTTATAATGGATTCATGACTTCTCGTCTGAATGATTCTCCCTTGATGAAATGTCAATGCACAAAAACTGCATCCCCCAAAACACCCCCTATTACTCACTAAACTAAATTTCACTTCACGAATTGCTGGCACTCCGCCTGCTGCCTCATAAGAAGGATGATAAGTTCTCATATAAGAAAGTGCATACACATCATCCATCTCCTGCATGGTCAATGGCTTAGAAGCGGGATTTTGTACAATATAACAGGAATTAGGATATTCTTCCACTAATCTTTTTCCAGAAAATGGATCAGTATTATTATATTGAATATAAAAACTTTTCGCATAACTTTCTTTCTGATTAGAAATCTCTGTAAAACTAGGCAACATAACCGCATCATAAACACCCTCTAATGTCTTCGTCTTATAAACTGTTCCATTCACAAAAGTGATATCTTTTATAGAAATACCACTCTCTAACGCTTCTGCTACCTCTACAATAGAGTGTTCCCCCATGCCATATAAAAGTAAATCAGCCTGACTATCCAATAAAATAGAACGTTTTACCTTATTTGACCAATAATCATAATGCCCCATTCTTCTAAGACTAGCCTCTATTCCTCCAATAATAATAGGAATGTCTTTATACGTCTGCCGAATCAGATTTCCATATACTGTAGTAGCATAATCTGGTCTTTTTCCAATCACTCCGCCCGGAGTAAATGCATCTGTCTGTCTTCTCTTTTTAGAAACACTATAATGATTTACCATAGAATCCATATTTCCACCAGAAATTAAAAACCCTAATCTAGGTTTACCATAAATTCCTATACTGTCTTTATTCTTCCAATCCGGCTGTGCGATTATTCCAACTTTAAAGCCATGCGCTTCTAAAATTCGGCTGATAATCGCATGTCCAAAGGAAGGATGATCGACATAAGCATCTGCGATCACATAAGAGAAATCCACTTCTGTCCACCCTCGCTTTTCCATATCCTCCCTACAAATCGGTAAAAACTCTCTTTCCATTTTAATCTCCATTTCTATTCACAACTCTCCACCTTATTTTCAAAGACAGCATCAAAATTCACAATATAATAATCCGCTAATCTCTTTTTTTCTTCTGTCATATAAAGAGAATACTCATCTTCCACCGCACATACCTTCATCTTAGCATTTTTCCCTGCCCGTATACCATTTGGAATATCTTCAAACACCAGACAATGTTCTGATTTCACCTCTAATAATTGCGCCGCTTTTAAATAAACATCCGGTGCAGGTTTTCCAGCATTTACTTCACAAGCTGTCACAACCACTTGAAAAAAACTTTTTATGTCTAAAACTTCCATTACCATTTCTACAAGCGCTCTAGAATTGCTGGTAGATATCCCCATCAAAATATGATTCTGTTTTAAAAATTCCAAAAATCTTTTCACTCCCTGTTTTAATGGAACTTTTTTCTCATATTTTTCCCATGACATCTCATTCCAATCCGCTTTTATCTTTTCTATCGAATCTGGCAAAGAAAATCTCGTTTTAAAGTAATTTGCTGTTTCAGAAAAACTCATTCCTTCAATAGATTCTTGTAAATCATCTGGAAGACTAATCTGAAATCTTCCTAAATATTCCCTATCAATATCCCTCCACATCCACATAGAATCAATTAAAGTCCCATCTAAATCAAAAATAACAGCATCTATATCTTTCAACATTTTTTTCATTCTTTTTTCTTTCCTTCCTCTTTTAAACATTCAATTTCTTCCTTTGTCAGATATCGATATTCTCCCTTTTCTAAGTTCGGATCTAATACCAAAGTCCCCATAGATAACCTTTTTAAATATATCACACTTCTTCCTACTGCTTCAAACATTCGCTTTATCTGATGATACTTGCCTTCATATATTGTCACTTCTGCCTGTGCTTGTGTTTCCATATTTTTTAAAATCTTTAATTCAGATGGTAAAGTTACATATCCATCTTCTAACTTCAATCCTGTCTGAAATTCTTCTATCATCTCTTGTGTCAAAGATCCATTCACTTCCACATAATAACACTTTGCAACATGATTCTTCGGAGATAATATCTGATGTGCCAACAGTCCATCATTCGTAATAAAAAGCAGACCTTCTGTATCCTTGTCCAATCTTCCTACTGGAAATAAATCCTTTCTTTTTTTCTCCTTTAATAAATCCAGAACAGTAGGTATCTTTTTATCTCTCGTTGCCGATAATACCCCTGCCGGTTTATAAAGCATAATATACTCCCATTTCGTATAAGAAATAAGCTCATTATCATAAAAAATAATATCAGAATCCGGAAGTACTTTTAATTCTGGCGTCTTTATCATCATATCATTCACAAAAACTTTGCCTTTTTTTATATCCTCCTTTATTTGACTGCGTGTCCCCACTCCCATGTCAGCTAGATATTTATCCAATCTCATCTGGCTCATTTTCCATTTCCTTCCTCCCGCTTTAAGAAAGGCTCTGCCTTCCGACAGAGCCTTTTTCTATTCTTATTATAACTGATATAAAAAAACTTTTCAATACATCAAGATACTTAATTTCTTAAAAATTGTGATAAAGCGAAACGCTACGGCAAGGAAGTATTGGCGAAGCCGCGCTTTCGCTCCGTGTAAGACTACGCGGACACTAAATTCGCAGAAGCCTTATGGGTTCGCTCATTAAGTGCCGACGTCTTCCAAGGGGCTTCTTTCGGAATACTTCCTTGCCTCCGCTAGATGGTTGGCTATTCTACTTTTTGAAAAAAAGTTTCACAATAAAATAGTGTAATTATAAGCTATTTTTTATTATCTGTATAATAGGGTTAAAATCCTCGCCCTTTTGGCGGCTAACTATAACTATATATACTATAAAAAACTCTCAATATTCAAATACTAATCTCTTATTTTCAATATATCGTAAAATCCAATAAGGATTAACACTCAATTCTTCAAAATGTTCTGTCTGCAAATAAATTCCCAAATGCAGATGTACATCAAAATTCCCTACTGTCCCTTCCACTTTACTATAACCTGTATCTCCCATAAATCCAATTAATTGTCCAGCTTTAATACTATCTCCTTCTTTAAAATCTTGGGCATATTGATATAAATGTGCATAATAAAAATACCCTCCATGAGGGCTGCGAATACCGATTCGATATCCCCCTTTTTCTAACCATCCTATTTTTTCTACCACTCCATCTGTCATACTGACAATAGGAAAATACCCTCTTTCATTATTACTGGTCATAATATCTGTTCCTTCATGTAAATGTTTTACATTCCGATAATTTCTTTCTCCTGCCCATGAATCTTCATAAGAAACGGTAGCAGCATCTTTATTTTTACTCAATGGGATAGGAAAATAGACCACATCTGACCAAATGGTTTCATAAGAATCTTTTAATATTTTTAATTCTTCTTCCTTCCATTCCTCATAAAAATCTTTGGAATCCTGAAAATCTTTTTGTACTTTTTTTAAAGAAAAATCACTCAGGTCAAAGTCCATACTTCCCATCAAAATCGCTAATACTTCCCATCTACTCATATTTGTTTCTTTTATTAAAATTTCTATTCCCTTCAATGCCTCTTCGTTTAATTTCATCTCTCGAAATTCATCTGTTTCATTCGAGTACATAGTTATCTCTCCTTTTCTCAAAGGCATTAAAATAAAATCCGTCAAAAAAGAACACAAAACTACAATAGCTAATCCTATACCTACCAGACAAAAAAAATCTCTTTTCCCATACCTATCCATCTTATTTGACCTGTATGATATACTTTATGTATTTTATTCTTTTTTTATTAGAAATATAACCAACAACCACTGTTAGACTTTATTCATAACAATTCCAATGAAGACTCACTATATCCAAGAAAAAGACCGAACTATATCTAATCTTTCAATGAAACAAACTATCAATCTTTTATACCCTATAAAGTATAAGGATATATTTCCACCCCATAATAACTCGCTGAAAATGCCATAACATCTCCCTTTTTATAATTAGAACCAATCTCTTTAATTTCAATCATTTCCAACCAATCCACATCAAATCGCACAAAATAAACCTCTTCATCTATATCCTCACAAATACCTTTAAAAATAACCATATCATCATTTAAGCATACCAATGGATATAACTTTTTATCCTGTTTTATATCACATTCAGATGGATAATAAATACTTAACTCCACCTGATATCTTCCACCTACGACAGGATCTTGTTTATACTTCCATATCCCCTTAATCGTTCCAACTGTAGTATTTCCTGCCACTATAATCAACTTTTCTTGATATTCTGCTTCCTCTATTACAAACCTCATCTTTCTCCTCTTTCTTAATTATAGAAATGTAATTATACTTCCATTAGAGATAAATATAGGATATAACACTTCTAAAAAAAATCAACATTGTTACTTTTAAGAAATAAAGTACAACTCTCTTTTCACAGATGCAAAACAATCAATAAAATAGCTGAGGCGAGCCATTATTCCAAAAGAAGCCCCTTGGAAGACGTCGGCACTTAATGAGCAGCTCCATAAGGAGTTGCGAATTTAGTACCGCTACGTCTGGAACGGAGCGAAAGCGCGGCTTCGTTGGAATACTGGCTCGCCTCAGCGGTCCATTATTAACTCTTTATCTAACTATTCCCAGAACAAAACATAACATTATTTCTTCTTTGTAGAAGTTGTAGAATCATTTTCTTTTCTTTCTTCCTCTTCTTCTATACTTGATTTTTCTATTTCTTCCTCATCTTTAAACTCATCTGGCACACTGCCAAAGATAAATTCATGAAGTTCTCTATTATTCAACTTGAAATCCACATCAATCACTAACATTTTATTATACCAACTATCTGTATAAGAATTAGCAATCGGTATTCTAAACTGTTCTATATCCGCTGACAAAATACCTGCTCCCACTGCATCAGTAGCTATTTTTGTCATTTCCATCAATGTTAAATCTGTAGTTACAAGCGGAAGCACTGTTTCCATAGTATTTAACAAATCTGGTAAACTCTGATTTCTAAACTGTTCATAAATACTATTTAATATCTGTCTTTGTCGAGTCGTTCTTGCAAAATCATCTGCTTCTGAACCTTTTTCCACATGACGCACTCTAGCATATCCCACCGCTTGAGATCCATTTAACCAGTGTGTCCCTGTAAACTCTTCTAAATTACGAGAAGCCTCGTCCGCAATATAATTTGTTGTATTGAGATAATGAGCTTCCTTCTCTGTCATATAAACCGAAACTCCCCCTAACGTATCAATTACTTTCGCTAAAGAGGAAAAATTAACAGCGACATAACCATCTAATTTCAGATCAAAGTTTGTTGCAAATACATCATATATGAGCTTCGCTCCTCCTTTTCCATAAGCAGTATTCAATTTATTATTAGAATACCCCGGAATCTGAACCAGCATATCTCTCATAAAAGAAGTTAATTTTAAACTTTTATTTTTTGTATCAATCGTCACTACAATAATCGCATCTGATAAATTCCCAGAATCTTTATCCAGACCTAATAACAGAAGATTATAGATTCCTTTTATAGAACGTCCCTCTTCCCCATTACTTTCTATTTCTTCGAGCGTTGCCGTCGGTAAATGCGTATAGTCTTCTGGATTTTCCACTGTTTCTATATAATCAGTAGGTGATATTGTATCATCAGAAGTATCATCATAATTTACTAATGTCATCAAATGATAAGCATATCCTACTAATCCTAATAAAATCACAATGATAATAACAGCACTTATGATAAATATTTTATACCATAATGGCTTTTCTGAAAATCTTTTCTTTATTTTTCCTGCTTTTGTCGTTTTTTTATTGTCTTGTTTACTCATTTACTTTTATCTCCTCATCTGTCCATGTTGAGGTCATTCATGTAAAAATATATATGAATGGCTGTTTTAGATTTGATTTAATACTTCTAACAAATAATTCCATACTCTCTCTGTAGAAGAAATACTCAAGCGTTCTTTTGGTGTATGAATATCTTTCATATTAGGTCCAAAAGAAACTGCATCTAAATCAGGACATTTTTCCAATAAAAGTCCACATTCTAATCCTGCATGAATCGCTTGGATTTCTGGTTTTTTTCCAAACATTTTCTCATAAATGGCGATCATTTTCTCTCTTAACTCAGAATCTCTTTTATACGCCCATTCTGGATAATCTCCAAATGTAGTATATTCTCCTCCTAAAAATTCTGCCAAATATCTCAGTTGTTCACTCAAAGCATATTTTCTGGACTTAACAGAACTTCTTATAGAAGTCACTAACTCTAAATAATCCTTTTGGGTTCTTAAAATACCAACATTGAGAGAAGTTTCTACCAATCCATTGATATCCATACTCCAATTTTGAATTCCATTTGGCATATTCATCAAAAGAAATATCATTTTCTGCTGAACACTAGGATGAAAGACAGAAGAAGTCTGTATTCCTTTGTTCTCTATTACAATACAGATATCCTTATCAGAAACCGCATATTCCTGTTTCCAATCTTTTTGCATCTGTTCTAATATCACTTCTAATTCCTTTGTATCCTCTTCTTCTATCAATAAATCCACAGTAAAATAATTGGCAATCGCATTATCTTTTTCTCCGCCAGAAATATTTATAATAGAGAAATTGCAGATTTTTTGTAACGTATGCAGTAATCTTCCTCCCAGTTTAATCGCATTTGCTCTTTCTTTATGAATCTCTGCCCCAGAATGACCTCCCTTTAATCCTTTTATAGAAATTTGATAAAAAACACCACTGTTTTGTTCATATATAATCGGTAATTTAATATCACCACGCAGCCCTCCTGCGCAACTGGTGAGCAAAATCCCCTCTTCTTCAGAATCTAAATTGAGCAAATATTTTCCTTTTATCATAGATAAATCTATCACATTTGCACCACACATGCCAGTTTCCTCATCTACTGTCAAAATGACTTCTAATCTGGAATGGCTGATTTCCTCTGAATCTAAAATAGCCAGCGCATAAGCTACTGCTATTCCATCATCTCCGCCAAGGCTTGTACCCTCCGCATAAATTTCATCTCTATCAATTTTCACATCTAATCCATCGTTTTCTAAATCCTTTTCACATCCTTCTGCTTTTACAGCTACCATATCCAAATGTCCCTGTAAAATAACACCAGCATCCTTTTCACGCCCTTTGGAGGCTTCTTTTACAATAATCACATTATTGCTTTCATCCTGCCAATAAGCTAGTCCATGTTCTTTTGCAAATGCAACACAATAATCGCTAATTGCCTTTGTATTTCCAGAACCATGTGGTATCTTTGTTATTTCTTCAAAATAGTGAAATACTTTCTTGGGTTCTAAATTTTCCAACAAATCTTTTTCCTCCATATCTTACTATAATTAATTGTTGTTTTTTATCAATTCTATTACTTGTATATTTTCACATATATTACCAAAAAAATCAACTTATATCATACATGTTTCAAAAAATTTAAGAATCTATTTCGGAAAACTCCTCTTTTTTTCTCTTCTAAACCTATTCTATCCCCGCTTTTTTTAGAATATATTACAAACAAGACTACTGTTACAAATCAGGTGACATATTGAAAAAAATATTTGGAAGTCTATTTTTTGCCTGTGTGTTTTTATTCATGTTATGCAATCCTAAAACCACAGTTTCAGGCGCACAAACAGGATTGCTTTTATGGTTTCATTCCATTATTCCTGCTCTGCTGCCCTTTATGATACTTTCCAGTTTGATGGTCGCAACGAATGCGATTTCCTTTTTTACTTTTTTTTTAGGTCCTATTGCGAATAAAATTTACGGAATTTCTTCTAATGGCTCTTATGCCTTATTTGCAGGTCTTTTATGCGGATATCCTATGGGAGCAAAAACCTGTGCCGATTTAGTGCAAAAGCAAAAAATCAGCCAAGCAGAAGCCCAATATTTGCTCTGTTTTACCAATAACCCTAGTCCTGCTTTTGTGATCAGCTACATCTGTGATTCTGTACTAAAAACACCCACCACACTGCCTTTTCTTTTAGCAATTTACACCGCTCCCCTTTTAGCAGGTTTTATCTATCATATCTTCCAACATACAAAATATAAAGAAGAGAAAAAAACTTTTTTTCCCTACCTGCCTAATCGCTCTTTTGATTTAACTCTCGTGGATAATGCTATCATGAACTCATTTGAAACCGTTACAAAATTAGGCGGATATATCATTTTATTCTCTATTTTAGCATCTTTTATTAAAAATTTAGATTCTAGAATCATACATGAGCCTCTTCGCTGCTTTCTTTTAGCTTTAACAGAAATCAGTACTGGTATTCATTATTTAGGGAACAGCATTTTAAAAAATTCCCATCTCCCTATCAAAGAGATGGCGATTTGTGCCTGTGTTTCCTTTGGAGGACTGTCTGGAATAGCACAGACAAAAAGTATTTTAAAAAATACCTCTTTATCCATCCTTCCTTACATATCCAGTAAATTATTAATCTCTATTTTATCCGCAATTTTATTTTATCTTTATCATATTTTTTTATAAATAATTTCACTATAACAATCTATCCACGGAAATCAATTTTTTAAATAATCATACGTTTTCATTCTTAGATTTTCAAGTATAATAATTACCCTCGAAATGCTCTTTTCAAAAAGCAGAACAGCCAACAATCTAGCGAAAGCAAGGAAATATTCCATAAGAAGCCCCTTGGAAGACGTCGGCACTTAATGAGTGAACCCATAAGGGTTCAACGAATTTAGTACCGCTACGTCTGGAACGGAGCGAAAGCGCGGCTTCGCTGGAATACTTCCTTGCTGTAGCGCCCCTTTGACTTTCAAGTATCCTGATAACCATTTCTTACGAAGATGAAAAAACGATTCCTACCTATTCTTGGTAAGAATCGTCTTCCCCTTTGTACTCTTCATAGTTTTCATATCCTTTCGTTTCTGCACTTTCCTCTTCCTCTTGTCCTACTAATTCATCTCTATTTGCTTGTATTTGCCCAAAAGTAGCATTTAAAGATTCATAAAATCCCTCATAACGCTGTCTAGAATCCTCTACCATATCCGCTACAATCTGTTGTACGCCTTCTAACATTTCATCAGTATATTGAATCGCCCCCAGTCTGATATTATTTGCATCCATCGTAGCTGCATCAATCAAATCCTGTGCTTGATTTGTTGCATCTTGTACAATTTCATTCGCTTTTGCAAACGCTTGTTGCATAATTTCATGCTCATCAATCAACTCATTTGTTTGAATTGTTGTTTGACGTAACATCAATTCTGAATCTGTCTGTGCCTTATTTAACACCATATTTGCTTCTGCCTGTGCTTTACTTAATATCGCATCTGCATCTGCCCTAGCCTTATTTAAAATTTCATCTCTATTTTTAATAATATTCTGACATTTTTTAATTTCATCTGGAGTACGCATTTTCAATTCTGATAATAAATCTAAAATAGTATCTTTATTCACAATAATTTTAGAATTAGAAAGAGGATAAAATTTACAATCTTCTATGTATTGTTCTATTTCCTCAATAAGCCTTTCGATTTTACTCATTTTTCTCTCTCCTTAACTGATATTTTTCGCGTACTTTCTCTCCTACTATATCTGGAACAAATTTTTTAATATCCCCTCCCATCATTGCCACTTCTTTCACTGTGCTGGAACTCAAATAAGCATATTCTAGGCGCGTAGTTAAAAATACAGTATCTATCTGTGGATTCAAAACATAATTTGTCTGGGACATCTGAAGTTCATATTCAAAATCTGTAATCGCTCGCAACCCTCTCACAATAATATTCGCATGAGATTGGCAGGCATAATCTACTAAAAGACCATCAAATGCTTCTACCTTTACATTAGGAATATGCTTTGTAACCTCTATTAACATACTCACTCGTTCTTCTACCGAAAACAAAGGATGTTTGGCATTATTTTTTAACACTCCTACAATTAATTCATCTGTAATTTTTAAAGAGCGTTCAATCACATCTAAATGTCCATAGGTGACAGGATCAAAACTTCCTGGGTAAATAGCTCTTTTCATTATAACTTACTCCTTTTCCTAATCCTAAATTATGTTTCTTCCAGCGATCCTCTGCTCACTACTCTATTTTTTTCTAATAAAGTAATGTTGATTTGTTTTATATTGCTTTTTTTTCTCCAAATAATATCCATATTCCTGTAAATAAGAAATTTCTGTGTCCAAAGCAGCTTCCACAATGATTAGAGTATGATTGTCTATCAAAGAGGAATTTTGTAAATATTTTAACACCTCTTTTTCTAACATTTTATGATAAGGAGGATCTAAAAAAATGATAGAAAATACGATCTTTCTGTCTTCTAATCTTTTTAAAGCTGTTAAAACATCTACTTCCATTACAATAGCATTTTCTTTTAATTTGGTAAATACTAAATTCTCTTTGATACAATTTACTGCCTTTTTATTATTTTCTACAAAATAAGCTTCTTTTGCTCCTCGGCTCAAAGCTTCTATTCCAATCGCTCCGCTGCCGCTAAATAGATCTAAAAAATAACAATCATATAAATCCTGCTGCAATATATTAAATAGTGTTTCTTTGATGCGATCCGTCGTGGGTCTTGTATCCATTCCTTCTATTGTTTTTAATGCTAATCTTTTCGCTTTTCCTGCAATCACACGCATATGTAATTTGCTCTCCTCATTTTTTATACTGCTGTTTTGGTATATCCTATCCATATAGAATATACCAAACCAAATCCAGCAGTAATTAATTCTTTGTTTTATTTACCAGCCATCTGTTTTTCTTGAGCTTCAATCATTTTCTTTACCATATAGCCGCCTACAGAACCATTCTGATAAGAAGTGAGATTACCATTATATCCTTGGCTTAAAGGTACACCAATTTCATTTGCTACTTCATATTTAAATCTGTTTAATGCCTCTCGTGCTTCTGGTACAGTAGATCTGTTAGAATTACTTGCCATAATAAAGCGCCTCCTTAAAAATGAATTTGGTTGTTTGTTACGCTATTATTATGTGTCATTTCTTTGTTAATACACTAGGAGTTCCTTCATAATTTGTCAAAAAAACCCTATTTTACTGTTTATTTTAACAAATTAGACTAAAAATATTATCTATCCTCTTCTATTTCTAATAGATCTTCATATGTACCCGTCAACTCTTTCCATTTAAGCGAAAAGTTTTCATACACTTTATCGGTTCTATCTGCTAAACGGTTATTGATATATAATTTCACCATATCTAAATTGATATCTAAAAACTGTGCCACTTGTTCTGCCGTATAATAATCTAAAAATTCAATTTTATCATTTTGTTTTATTTGATAATATCCCGCTTCTAATTTCCCATTTACTTGTGTAAATTTGGGGCAGACAATTTTTCTTTTTTCTACTTCAAATATAATAGTATCTTCATATTCTGGCAGGCTGTCTAACGTACAAACAGCAGGTTCTCCTATGGTAGATTCTTTTATGATGATTCGATCATTTTGCTTAATAGAAGTTTGTAAATTCACGGTTTCTCCATTTAATAAAATGACTGCACTATCTCCCACTTCTCCTCGAATAATTCTCTGTCTTCCATTCACATAAAACTCAAGTTCCTTCCCTCTGCGTGGGAATAAAAAATCGTTTGGATAATCTGCCTGCATCACAGCGTCCATAATGGTCAGTTTATCATTATCATAGAGTTTCATACGCTCTCCATTAAAGTAAATGAAAATAAAACTATTTTTCTGATTATAAAAATTCAAGCAGATTCCAATTGGAGTGACTAAGAGAGAATCTTTTTTTATAGATTCGTCTATAAAATCAATATTTCCCATTACCTCTGCTCCACGCAATGCAACTCTTTCTTTTAAGATCCCTAAATTTTCCGCTAATTTCTCTGTAAAACCGGGGACTTTTCCTCCGCCTCCTACTACAAATACTGCATTTACAGATTTTCCGCCATTTAATTCTTTTATTTTTTTACTAATGTCTTCTGCCATTTTATTCATAGTAGGTTCTAAAATATGTAATACATCTTCTCTTGTAGTCTTATATGTGAGACCCATAATATCAGTATAGGATATCGGCTTCTTTTTATCCACTGCCAATTTTATTTTCTCTGCCATGTCAAATTCTACCAGATATTCTTTCACTAAAACTTCTGTTAGTTCATCTCCTGCCACTGAAATCATGCCATATGCGGTAATACTGCCATCTTTTGTGATACAGATATCCGATGTTCCTGCTCCAACATCGATTAAAGCGATATTTAATAGCCGAAATTGAACTGGAATCGCTAATTGAATCGCTGCAATAGGCTCTAATGTCAGATTCGCTACATGAAGCTGCGCCTCTTCCACTGCTGCATATAAACTGTCTACCACTTCTTCCGGCAAAAAAGTAGCTAATACATCCGCTCCTACTTTTCTCGCTTTATGCCCTTCTAACTGACTTATTTCATACCCATTGAGATAATATTTTACTACAGTATAGCCAACACAATAAAATCGGATATCCATCTCTTCTTTTCTCAAACTCTCATGAGCAGTTTCTACTCCTAACATATCTAAAGAATAAATATGTTCATTCGTGACTAACGTTTCCTCTTCAAAAGTTTGTTCTATATGCATAGTCGCTGTTTTTAACACACGCCCTGCTGCTGCGATACAGACCTCTGTCAGTTCTATCCCCAGCATATTCTCTAACTGCATCTTTATTTTATAGATGATTTGCCCTACTTTTGCGATATCATGTATCTGCCCGTCCATCATCGCTCTGGTATCATGTTCTTTCACACATTGTGCCACTACCTTAAACTTTTTATGCTCCATATAGCCTACTGTTCCAACGACACTTCGTGTGCCAATATCCAAGCCAAATACCATATGATCTGGATATCTTTTTCTTTCTCTTTCTCCCATAGTCTTATAATGCCTCCACCATAAGGATATTTCCTCTTTTACGCATAGCTATAGAATACCACGAATTTAACTAAAATTCCAGTGCATTTTTTATTTCTTGTCTGGTTTTTTCTATGTTTCCATTATTATTGATTATCCTTTGACAATTCTTTTCAAATTCCGATTCTTTTAATTGACTTTTTATTATTTTATCAATTCTTTCATCGGTATAATTTCTATTTTCCTTTAGCCTCTTTCTTCTTATTTCCTCATCTGCTTTCACATACCAAATTTCATCACAGATTTCCTCATAATGATCTTCTATCAATAAAGCAGCTTCTATCACAATGATTTTTGCTGGGTCTTCTAATAAAATGCAAGAAATCTCTCCTTGAATATATTCTTTTACCATAGGATGCACAATATGATTCAATTTTTTTAATGCAGATGGATCTCCAAATACAATCTCTGCTAATTGATTTCTATCTATCGTCTGATCTTCTTTTAAAATTCCCGTTCCAAATTCTTCTACAATCCTTTCATAGCAACTATGTTCTGGTTCTGTTAATTGATGGGCAATTTCATCTGCATGTAATAACTTCGCATCAAATTCCTCTTCTATGATAGATAATACAAAAGATTTCCCCGCTCCCACACCACCTGTAACACCAATAACCATTCACTTTCCCTCCTATAATTATATATTATTCTGTAAATATTGTTTCATCAATTCTCCATTTCCAAAACGATTTACTAATTGATTTATTAAAATAGTAATCATGATTTTATCTTTTTCTATATCTGTTTCTAAATGTTGTTTCACGTTTCTATTTACTATTACACTAAATCTTTTACTCTTTTGAAAATCCTTTGGAAATTCAAGGATATAAATACAAAACCCTGTCCAACTTCGGTGGATATATAAGGTATCCTCTTCAAAATAAATAAACCATTTATCTTCCATTTCCTGTGGTATGATTCCATTTTGAAGCTGTTCATATTCTGACTCGCTTAATTCTATCTCCATCGAAAAAGTTTCTGTTTCCAAAGGCATTTCTTCTGTTTTCCAATCATGTTTTTGAGCCTTTTTCATTTATTCTCTCCTTTTTATCACTTCGCATCAAACCACGTTTTTCCTATGTTCATATCAATTTCTAACTTAACCTCTAAAGAAGCCGCATGTTGCATTTCTTCTTCCATAATCACTTTCACCTGTTCTATCTCTTCTTTATGAGCTTCTATCAATAGTTCATCATGCACCTGTAAAATTAATCGAGAACGCAGCCCCTCTCTTTGTAAGCGATTATCTACTTGTATCATGGCAATCTTAATAATATCCGCCGCCGTACCCTGAATAGGAGAATTCATCGCAATCCGTTCTCCAAAAGAACGCTTCTGAAAATTAGAAGATTGTAATTCTAAAATAGGTCTTCTTCTTCCAAATAATGTTTCGCTATATCCTTTTTCTTTCGCTGTTTCTACCAAAGAGTCAATAAATTTCTTTATCTTTGGATATGCCGCAAAATAATGTTCCATATATTCCTTTGCATCTTCCTTAGAAATATTCAAGTCCTTACTCAGACCAAAAGAACTGATTCCATAGATAATACCGAAATTAACTGCCTTCGCATTACTCCTCTGTAAAGAAGTGACCTCTTCAAATGGCACATGAAAAACTTCTGATGCCGTGATTCGATGAATATCCTTTGCTTTTTTATATGCTTCTATCAATTTCTCATCACCTGACATATGCGCAAGCACTCGCAATTCTATCTGTGAATAATCCGCATCTATAAAAACATAATCTTCTTCTGGTACAAACACTTTTCTAATTTCTCTTCCCTGTTCCATTCTTATTGGGATATTCTGTAAATTTGGCTCTGTACTGCTGATTCGCCCCGTTGCAGTAATAGTCTGATTAAATTTACTGTGAATCCGATTATCCTCCTCAATGTAAGAAATAAGTCCATCTGCATAAGTAGATTTTAATTTCGTCAGTTGTCTATATTCTAAAATATCAGACACAACTGGAAAATCAAAAGCTAATTTTTCTAATACATCAGCAGCAGTAGAATACCCTGTTTTTGTTTTCTTTCCACCTTCTAATTTGAGCTTCCCAAATAAAATCTCTCCTAATTGTTTGGGAGAATTGATATTAAATTTCTCTCCCACCTTTTCATAAATACTATCCTCTAATTTTGCTATCTGTTCTCCTAATTTTTTTCCATATATAGAAAGCATCTCTTTTTCAGCCCGTATTCCTGCTTTTTCCATATGATAAAGAGTAAAAATTAACGGCATCTCTATTTCAGAAAATAACTTATCCATTCCTTGCTCTTTTAACTTTTGTTTCAAAATTTCTTCCGCTAAAAATGGAATATAACTGATATAACAGGCATATTTGAGAAATTCTTCCTTTTTTTCTTCTATCGCTTTTTCCAAACTGAGCTTTTGAAGTAATTCTATACGAGATGACTTTTCTATTTGAAGATAATCCCTGCCGATATCTTCATATTGATATGTTTCCTTTAAAGGATTCAATAAATAAGCAGCAACCTTTACGTCAAACATCTTTTTATATTCTTCTTTTTCTAAAAAAGGCAAATTCTGTTTTAAATCCAGAAAAATAATTTCCTCGCTCTCTTCTAATAACTGATTCCATTTATCCAATAAAAATTCTTCTGTCAGAAATCCCCCTGCCACAATAAAGTAACAATCTTTTTCTCCAAAAGTGAGAGTAATTCCTAAAAATCTCTCTTCTCCTATACAACTTGTACCAATCTTTTTTGCTTTTTTCGCCTTGGAAAAAATTTCTTCTGCTTGTGGAAAATCTTCCACCCACTGAAAATTTTCCACAATCTGTTTTTGGGGTATATTTTGAGGAAAATACTTGGAAATCAAATTTTTAAACTCTAATTTATGAAACATTTGTAATGTTTCTTCTGTAAAAAAATCTCCTACTTTTCCATCTGCAATCTGATACTCTAACTCACAGTCCGTCTTAATCATGGCTAATTTTTTACTCAGTTGTGCTAGATCATAATGATTCCGAATCGCCTCCCTCGCTTTTAGTGGCATAATCTCTTCTAAATGCTCTTTTGCATTTTCAATACTTTCAAATTCTTTGATAATTTTAGCAGCCGTCTTTTCCCCGATCCCCGGCACTCCCGGAATATTATCGGAAGCATCTCCCATAAGCGCTTTCATATCAATAAATGCTGTTGGCGATACTCCATACTTTTCTTTCACATCTTTCGGATAATAATCTTCCACCTCTGTTACACCATGCTTTGTTTTCGGAATACGAATTTTAATTCTGTCAGAAGCGATTTGCAACAAATCCCTATCTCCTGAAACTAAAGAAACCTCTATCTCTTCTTTTTCTGCCTGTTTTGCGATTGTCCCCAAAATATCATCTGCTTCATATCCTGCCTTTTCCAAAATACAGATACCCATAGCTTTTAATAATTCCTTCATGATAGGGAGCTGCTGTAAAAACTCTTCTTTGGCTGGTTTTCTAGTACCTTTATACGCCTCATACATCTCATGCCGGAAAGTAGGTTCATGGACATCAAATGCTACGGTCAGATAATCTGGTTTTTCTTCTTCCATAATTTTCATTAATATATTAAAAAATCCTAATATCGCATTTGTATGCACTCCCTGAGAAGTGGATAAATCTGGCAAACCATAAAAAGCCCTATTTAAAATGCTATTTCCATCTATTAACAATAATTTTTCCATTCGACCTGCTTTCCTTTCTATGATATCCATTGTAAAATTTGTATGAAAATCCCGATTAATAATATCATGTGCATAAAAAATAGAATAATTCCTCTTGTCTGATAAAAACTTTTGTATCTTTTACACTTATATTCCGCTTGACGAATTTTTTCTTTTAACATATCTTTAAAATTATAAGAAATATTTTTCTCTTCCTCTAGTTCCTGTAACCCTACACAAATCGTCAACATGATCTCTAGTTCTTCGTAACAATCCTGACATGAGGTGACATGACAAAGAAATTCCTCTAAATCTTCTATTGACATCCGTTCCTCAATAAAATCCGGTATTTTTATCTGACATTCTCTACACACCATAGAATTTCCTCCTTTTTCCAGCCAAAATTGTTCTTTTATAAATATACCATGTTTTTACCGAAAAGTCGATGTATCAACCCTTTAAATGATGAAAAAATTCCTCAGATGATTGGTAAGAAAAAAGGAGATAAGAAGATAAGATTATAAAACAGAAAAAAATGATGAGAAAAACAAAAAGGAAGAAATAAAACGGTTCATAGATAAAATGATTAATTTTAATTATATTTACTTCTTTCGTCTTATAAATCTATAAGCAAAAAAAGATATAACAACTTTTTTGCTATATCTTACAAAATATCCTGCCGGTGACGAGACTTGAACTCGTACGATGTTGCCATCGCCAGATTTTGAGTCTGGTGCGTCTGCCATTCCGCCACACCGGCTTTTCTCAGGTTATTCCATCCCTGACATGAATATTAGTATACCATAAAAATGGAAAAAGTCAACTTTTTTTTTCATTTTTTTCTAATTTTTCTAGTTCTTTTGTTTGGGGGTAGCATTTCTTTTCTATTTCTTTTAGATTTCTTTTGTGATAGGGGGACAGGGGGGGGGAGAAAGGTTCGCTACGGCAAGGAAGTATTCCAGCG
>CAJUHN010000020.1 GCA_910585935.1 uncultured Lachnospiraceae bacterium
TCCAGACGTAGCGGTACTAAATTCGCTGTTTCGCTTGCGAAACGGCTCATTAAGTTCTGACGTCTTCCAAAGGGCTTCTTTTGGAATCATTCCCCACTCCTAGCTAGTTTATCGGCGGTTCTGTGAAAAAATTTTGTATAAATTCACATTTTATTCTATAAATTTAAAATATTTATTATATTTACAAAAATATAGGATATTATACTTTATGTTCTTATTTATTATAAATGATAAGAACACAGAAAGTTCTGTTATATTGCTAACAGCTATCTCTTCTGTGCTCTTTTTTTATTTTATCTATCACTGTTTACTTAATTGTTGTTTTACTCCATTGTGAATGACTTCTGCCATATAATCCAACATTTCATCTGTCATGCCCGGATATACACCTATCCAGAAGGTATCTGACATAATTCTATCTGTATTTTTCAGTTCTCCCACGATACGATAACCTGTTTTTAAGTTTCTCATTTCATCAAAGCATGGATGTTTGGTCAGATTTCCGGCAAATAACATTCTAGTCTGAACTCCATTTTGTTCTAAATATTGTACCAAATGATTTCTTTTTATATTCTCTTTACAGGTAATTAAAAATCCGAACCAACTAGGAATCGCGTTTTCACAAGGTTCTGGTAAAATAAGCCATTCCTCTAAATCTAATAATGCCCCTTTCAGCCGTTTAAAATTATATCTTCTACGCTCTACAAAAGAAGGGAATTTCTTTAACTGTGCACAGCCTATCGCAGCCTGCATATCTGTCACTTTTAAATTATATCCAAAATGAGAATATAATAGCAATAGGTAAGCCTTTGATATAATCTCTAGCTTTTCCCCTGCTCCACACCGTACATGCGACTTTCACCGCATACGGCGTTCCCTCAGTTCTTACTCACTCATAATCATTTCATTTCCAATGTTTAAACGATACTTATTAAGCTTATTCAGTGCTTTTTTAGATAACCTTAAAATATTCATATAATATAAGATAGTTTCTATTCTTGTAGCGTGAATTAGTGTGTGTATATCCTTAGAAATTAGTGTTAAGTTTTTATATTCATCTGTACCACCTTGACTTTTTGGTACAATATGATGTACCTCTAAGTCTTCTTGCAACATCTTATTTGTAACTGCACATTTTCCCTTTTGGGCTGAATACAATGATAGACGATTATCATTTAATTCTATATTGTCACTTATAGGATTATTTAATAAATAATTCATTAATTCTCTGTTTAATCCTTTTAGATCAGAATGTATGATTTTCCTTCCTTCTTTTGTATAATTATTTACATTCTGATTACATAACTTTGGTGGTTTTGTCTGAATATATACAATTGGATATATTACTGTGTTTGCTACATAAATAATTTTTTCGTTACATTTCTTATATCGTTTTAAATATTCTTTTGGTTTGTATCCTTGTTTCGTTCTAACTTGTTTAAGGCGATTTTCAAGACATTTTAAAAGTTTAAAATATATATTTCTGAAATCTTCTATAACTTCTGTTGCTATGCTATAATAATTTTGCAGCCCTACAATAATTTTGTTTAAGTTTTGTACTGTAAAAGTACAAGAATTTTTCTGAATATATCTAATTTGTTTTTGTAAGGACTGTTTTGCACTTTTTTGTGCCTTATTTGTCATGTGACTTAGTATTATCCACTTATGATTTTTCTTATATGCTTTTAGTTTAAATCCCAGAAAATCAGATGATTTCTTCCTTATATCAACAATCTGTGATTTTTCTTGACTTATTTCTAATGACAATCTTTCCTTTAACCACTGTTGTGTTGCATGAAATATTTTAACAGCGTCTTCTTGTTCTTTGCAATATATTTTAAAATCATCTGCATATCTTACAAGGTAGATTTCTTTTAGGCTTGAGCTTCTCATATGCCTGTATTTATGGCTTGTGTTATTAAAACAATGAGTTGTTTCAAAGTGTTGCCATTGGGTAGCTATCCACCAATCTAGTTCATTTAGTACAACATTTGCTAGTAAGGGGGACAATATTCCTCCTTGTGGAACTCCTTTTGTTGGTACTCCTTCGCCCTTTATTTCTGCTTTTAACATAGCACTGATTATGCTCAATAGTTTCTTATCATGTATCCCTATTGTCCATAATTGTTTTAATAGTTTTCCATGATTAACGTTATCGAAGAAACATTTTATGTCAACATCAACTACATAATAACATTTGTCAATATTAGTTTTCTTTACAGCGTATGCCATAGCATGTTCTGTACTGCGGTTAGGTCTAAAACCATAGCTGTGTTCAAAGAATTTAGCCTCACAGATTGGTTCTAATACCTGTTTAATACATTGTTGTATTAATCTGTCTTCAATACATGGTATACCTAATGGTCTAGTTTTACCATTTGGTTTTGGAATTTCTACCCTCCTAACTGGTTGAGGAATATAATTGTTTAATCTATTTTGAATGTAAGTTATATATTCCTCAACGTCCTTAATTTCCCATGTTTTGATATTATGGCGATTTGTTCCTGCTGTTTTACTACCTTTATTACGTTTTATTGTTCAATATGCTAGTAGAATATTTTCCCTACTTGATATGATTTCAAATAGATGTTTAAAAGAACTACCTTCCTTACTTTGTTTATATAAGTTGTCAAAAGTGGATTGAATATTGTAATATTCATTATATCTTAGTATATTTTTCTTTAATGTCTTTTCTTTTTGTTTTACTAAACTTTTAGTATCTGTATTATACATTGTTTAAGTTGTTTAATTCTCCTCTACCTAATAGTAAATAAATTTGAATATAAACTTTCTTAGTCTTAATCGAACCTTAAATTTATAAAATGATTAATTATTGATTTTGTAATAACTGACTTGTGCCTATCCCTCCACCATTTATTATCATGGTTTCACAGGTACTGTGGCACTACTCTCACTGGGATTAATGATAGTTATATGGATTATAGAATTGTTTATTGATTTATGGAATTTTTTATATATTAAAGGATATATATAAATGTCTTATATCCTTTAATAATATAATTTACCAACATATATTTAAAGATTATATGCTTCTTTTAAATCATTAATATAATCTTCAAAAAGGTATCCATCTGCAAGTAATATTTTATCATGTGCCTTGTAGACTTTATACCCATCGAAGGTGTAGTGCATTTCACTTTCAAGATGTTTATAATCTTTGGTGTTAATTATAACGCGGATTACTTTACGGTTCTGCATAAATTTCACCGCCTTTCTTGTAGGTAATTTGGGCTTACCTACAAGAAAGATTTTAACATCTTTTCCTTTTTTTTGTCAATATTCAATTTTATTCATTTTCCTATCAATCCGTCTAGGAATTAAGTCCCATGTTTCGACGTTCCCAGCTTTCCACGTTCCGTTTCTTCTAGCTTTACATATAACCTTAGGTGCTTTCTTTAACCCTGTTCTATATCCGTAAGTGTCTTATTTTACGTAAGGATTTTCATAAATATGATTTTTACTCATCCTCATAGAACCACCTTTTCAGGTTCTTTTACCTTTCGATAAAATCCACATTTAGAGCCGTACATTCAAAAGTTCGTCAGTCGCTCGTCACGACATTCTCACCATAGTTATTTTATAGCTTTCCAGTCTATACCTACATAACTACCTCTAGTTTATTTTTCGTGTACTTTAATTTCATAAAGTCTTACGGTAGGGGTCAACTGACTTCACCGAGCTTCTAACCTTCATTACTTAATTAATAAACGCTAGTCGGAGTATTAAAAGAGCCTTTCGGGACACTACCCCCTCATTCGACTTCTCAAAGAAACAGTTCTCATAGATTATTATACTAACTAATCTAAGGTATAGTCTTTATACTTACGCAATTAAACTATAAACGTGTCGCACCATATTTATGGTCATAACCTAATGGCAGTTCCCCATACTGTTTATCAAAACGATGTCCACAGGAATTATCCTGACCGGAAGTACAAACACAATCTCTCCCCCAATCTCGGAAAGAACGAATGATTCGATGAAGCAGAGGATTATTTGTATAAACTGCTCCTCCTTCTCCCATTGTCATATGATGTGGCGGATAAAAACTAGATGTTCCGATATCTCCGATTGTACCAGTAAACTTCTCTTCTCCATCAATACAATATTTCGTCCCTAATGCATCACAATTATCTTCTACCAGCCATAACTCATGCTCCTGACAGAACTTCTTCACTGCACTCAAATTGAAAGGATTCCCTAGAGTATGCGCGATCATAACCGCCTTTGTTTTTTCAGATAAGGCATTTTCTAATTGTGAAACATCAATATTATATTGTGGAATCGTCACATCTACAAATACTGGTACAGCTCCATATTGAATGAGAGGAGCTACTGTTGTAGGGAAACCTGCTGCCACAGTAATCACTTCATCTCCTCTCTTTATTCTTCTTTCCTTTAAAAGTGGAGATGTCAGTGTCATAAATGCAGTCAAATTCGCAGAAGAACCAGAATTTACCAAAGAACAATATTTCACTTGTAAATACTTCGCAAATTCTTTTTCAAATTCTTTTGTATAACGCCCTGAAGTGAGCCAAAACTCCAAAGAACTATCCACCAAATTCACCATTTCTTCACTATCATATACCCTTGAAGCATAAGGAATCCGATCCCCATTCTGAAACTGCTTTTTTACATTATGATATTTTTCACAATACTCTTTCGTAACATTTAAGATCTCCCTTCGCGCTTGTTCCTCTGTCATATTCTCAAACATAGTCTTCCTCCATTCTTCCTCATCTTTTCACTTCCAAATAGCTTTCATACTATAACTATTATTTCATCACACCATTATTTATATGAATTCCTCATTATCTAAAATCAATAAAATTGTGATAACTCTATTTCAAAATCCACTCCTACTGCATAAAAATTCTGCTTTATAGAGTCACTTCCACTCACACGATAACCTTCTCCTCACACTCCTCACACTCCTCACACTCCTCAAAACCAGCCTGTAGCGATAAACTAGCGGCGACAAGGAGGTCTATTCCAAAAGAAGCCCCTTGGAAGACGTTGGTACTTAATAAGCAAACCCGTAAGGGTTCGCGAATTTAGTACCGCTACGTCTGGAACGGAGCGAGAGCGCGGCTTCGTTGGAATAGACCTCCTTGTCGCCGCGGAAACCCTAATAAAAATGCAAAAAATCACTCATCAAACTTCCCTTTTCCTCCGAAAAATCTAGAAGCAAATACCATCACTTCTCCTCTAAAAATTCCTGTATCTGAATTTCCATACACTTAGGAATAACTCCTCTTGCCATATAGATCTTAGACCACTCAACCGTCTTTTCCACTGCTTTTATAATATCCCACTTCGGTTTCCACCCCAACACTTTTTTAATCCTAGAACAATCCAATTTTAAAAAGTTGGCCTCATGAGGTCCGCCGTCGGACTTATTCTCCCATGTCTGTCCATTTCCCCAAAACTGACAAAATAAATTCACCAATTCTCCAGTTGTCACACAATCCTTATCTTCTGGTCCTACATTATAATTTCCCGCATATTTCTTATCTTCATATTGCTTTTGTAAAATCATCAAATAAACATACAAAGGCTCTAGCACATGTTGATAAGGGCGGACAGAAAATGGATTTCTGACCACAATGTTCTTTCCATTGATAGCAGCTCTTACACAATCTGGTATGATTCTATCTGGAGCAAAATCCCCGCCCCCGATCACATTTCCTGCTCTCGCGGTGGAAATCGCAACAGAAGAATCTGCAAAAAAAGAGTTTAAATAACTGTGTGTCACCAATTCTGAACAAGATTTGCTATTAGAATAAGGATCATACCCATCTAATGGATCATCTTCCCGATATCCCCATTCCCATTCTCTATTCAAATAAACTTTATCTGTTGTCACATTTAAAAAAGAACGAACACTCTCTATATTTCGTACAGCCTCTAAAATATTCACTGTTCCCATGACATTTGTTTCATATGTCAATACAGGATCTTTATAAGAATCTCTCACAATAGGCTGTGCTGCTAAATGAATGACGAACTCCGGATTCACTCGCTTTATCGTTTTCCATAATAGTTCTCTATTTCTAATATCTCCTATCACAGAATCCATCTGTTCTTCTATCTGGCTGAGCGAAAATAAATTCGGATCAGTGGGAGGATCTAAGGAATATCCTGTCACTTGTGCCCCTGCATCTAGTAACATCTTACAAAGCCATGTTCCTTTAAATCCTGTATGCCCTGTCACAAACACTTTTTTTCCTCGATAAAAATTCAAATCCATCTGATTTTCTCCTATTTATCCCATATTTTCCAAGGCGCTTTGCCTGACTGCCATAATTCTTCTAACTGCATTTTCTCTCTCTGTGTATCCATACATTTCCAAAATCCTGTATGACGAAAAGCTACTAATTGTCCATCTTTTGCTAATCTCTCTAATGGTTCTTTCTCAAAAACAGTTTCATCGCCTTCAATATAATCAAAAATCTCTGGATTCATTACCATATAGCCGCCATTGATAAAACTACCATCTAAAAACATGGATTTTTCTCGAAATGCGCTTATATTATCTTGAGCATCTATATCTAGAACACCGAATCTCTGTCCAATATTGACAGCAGTCAATGTGCCGATCTTTCCATGTGCCTTATGGAAATTCACTAAATCTATGATATTGATATCCGCCACTCCATCTCCATATGTCAGTAAAAAGGGCTCATCTCCTATATAATCTTTAATTCTTTTAATTCTTCCCCCTGTCATCGTGTTATATCCT
Organism: uncultured Lachnospiraceae bacterium; assembly: GCA_910585935.1. Lineage (GTDB taxonomy): Bacteria > Bacillota > Clostridia > Lachnospirales > Lachnospiraceae > MGBC136627. The sequence continues at coordinate 6,764 of CAJUHN010000020.1, forward strand.
GTATCGACTAATGTCACCTTCCAAGGCTCTGAATAATTATTGTGAACCTCCATTTTATTATTAGCTAAATCAAATGTCACATCAGAAGTGTGTAAAAAATAGTCAGCAAAAAATTCTTTCACCACATATTGTTTATATCCTAAACAGATGACAAATTCATAAAATCCATATTCGGAAAAGATTTTCATAATATGCCAAAGAATCGGTTTTTCCCCGATTTCTATCATAGGTTTTGGCTTCAAATGGCTTTCCTCACTGATTCTTGTTCCAAATCCACCTGCTAACAATACTACCTTCATTTGTTCTCTCCTTTACTTATCACGTTCAAATACCTTTACACATAGATCATAATTTTGTGGTCGTCCTTCTACTATCGCATAGGAAATATCGGGCTTTGCTTTTTTATCCTCTTTTTCAATTTTCTCTTTTTCTCTGGTGCGGTATAGACTAATACAATTATTAGCAGAACCATCATAGCAGGCAAAATCAATTCGATATTGGATACTAGGATCAATTTCTATACCTCCTGTATTGATTTTCACCCATTGGTTATCCTTTAAGGTGCTGCCGTCTATGGTTGTACTATAGACAATACGATTTGTTTCATGTTCTACCAGATTGACTTCTAATTCAATTTTATTTTCTCTTTGATAGGTCGCTACTTTAAATTGTATTTGCTCTAATATTTCTCTTTTAGGGGTAAATACTTCTGCCACTTGGGAATTAATCAATCCGCTAGTTGCACTTAAGTCTTGATATGCATTTAGCGATACATAGGGAGGTATAGCAGCTACAATAAAACAAATTACTGCTGGTATTACAAAAATAGCAATACCACCTAAAAATCTCCCTCTTATCCAGCCTATACAATGATCTACACTGGTTGCAATGTTGGATAGACAATATTTAGGATGTTTAAAAGCTGCTATGATAAATAAAAGGGCTGTGAAGATGGAACATATCATGTCCATATCTGTGATCACAAAGATATCTCGCATCATCAATTTGCTCCCGATATCCTTATAAATATAATCTCCAAAAATTCCCCAAGAAAATAATTCCTGATCCACATGATTTGGCCATGTATTTACTGTAAATATGATATAGATCAACATCATCAGTAAATCAAGTGCTAGAAATATTTTGGTATCCCGATGTAAAAATGCGCCCAGAACCCAAAAAGGTACGGCAAATAATAACCATTGTGGATGCCACTGACTTAAGCCGAAGATGACTGCTATCACAAGAGAACATAGATAAAATGCCCATTGTGCGAAGTCTGTCTGCGTGTTTAAATTTTTAAAATAGGACCATGCGCAAATCATTCCCCAAGCCATGATGACCAAACTAAGACTCACACTTCCTGTATTGATAGAAGCATTATAGACATAGCTTGTAGCGCCAAATCCCAACACATATTCTCGAAAAACGGGACTTCCAATATAGAGTACTAACTCTAATAGATAGGGAAGTGCGACAAGTATGGTGCTCTGTAATATCCTCCAGATGTTCTTTTCCTTTAACAATAATAGTGGAATAAATAATAATAAAGAAAAGTACTTAAATGGAATGGATAAAGCAAAAAATAAGATGAATAATTTTTTGTTATCTTTAAAATAATAGTAAATTCCTAACAATACAAGAAAGATAGTAAAGATATCATATTGTCCAAACATGAATTGGCTAAAAAATCCAATGGGTGTAGTTAAGAATACATAAGCACAGATTTTTGCCTTCTTTCCTCCCATTCCGATCACATTTGCGATCTTATAGATCAGAAATCCTGAGATCATATAGAGAGAAACTGGCAATAATTTATACCACATGATAACCCAAAACGCAGCATAGCGCTCTGGTTTTGTCACTATTCCAAACAGTTTCATCGGAATATTCCAAATAGCATAGACAAGATAAGTACTCGGCATATAACTAGGCCACATATTATAAGCATTGGCATCCCAATCATAGAAATCTAAAAAATGTCCCTGCAGATATCCATAGGAACAGCCTGCTGTATGCATGATATCACCCTGCTGAAAGGTGAGAAAACAAGCGACAGCGATGATGCCAAATAAGATATAATCAATTTTCTTTAATGGTTTTTCTATCATACTGACTCCTTTAGTTAGTTTCAATTATTCGGATGCAAAGATTATAAGGTAATATTTCCCCACCCTCTATCACATAGCCATTTTTTTGATTTTTTCTGTCCTGTGTCCGAAAGAGGGTGATGCAATTATCTCCTGTCGCGTCATAACAGGAAAAATCAATTCGATATTCCTTCTTAGGCTTCAGACAAAGTCCTCCTGTTTCTAATGTTATCCAAGTATCTCTGTCATATTCCTTCATATTGAGTTCCTCATGATAAACCAGTCTTTCTGTTTCTTTATCCACAACATCAATATTCAATGTGATATCATTAGAGCGGCGGAAAGTTCCTAACATAAATTCTATCTTTTCCACCACTCCTTTTTGTGGAATAAAGACTTGAGATACTTTTCTATTTATCATTCCAGATATATGTTCATATGGCTTTTCTGTTTTAAATGTCATAAAAGGCGGCGTTAAAGCTGTTATAAAACAAAGAAAGGCAGGCACTAGAAAAATGGCAAGACCTCCTAAAAATCTAGTTCTTATCCATCCCATACAATCATCTACCTTCTGGGAAAATTCTTTTACGCAAAATTTAGGATGTTTAAATACAGCACTGACAAGCAATAAAAAAGTAAATGCTGAATTGATTAAATTCATATCTTTTAATATTAAAATATCCCTCATCGTAGTTTTATAGCTGATCCCACTCCCAAACTTTTCTCCCAACACTCCATATAAAATTAAATTTTCATCTACTCTCCCATACCAGTAATTTACCGTAAATAACACAAAAAATAACATCCATAAAATATCAATGATCATAAATATTTTGGTATTTTGGTTGAGAAATGCACTCAGTACGAGGAAAGGTACAATCAATAAAAGCCACTGTGGATGCCATTGACTCAGACCGAAAATACAAAAACCTACCATACCGAGTAAAAATAAAGACCACTTAATCACTCCTGCTTTCTGATTGGGACTTTCAAAATAGGACCATGCAGCGATGAGAAGCCAAACTACTATCACATAGCTTATCGTAGCTGCTCCTGTATCCAATCCTGCTGCAAAAGCATAGCCTGTCACACCAAATCCTAACACATATTCTTTGAATACTTCACTGTTATAATAAAGAAGATATTGTAATAGATAAGGAATACCGACTAAAATAATACTTTTTAATATTTTCCAGATATTTTTCTCTTTCAGCAGTAAAAGTGGAACAAACAATAAAAGTGCGAAATATTTATAAGGAATCGCCAGTGCAAAAAAAAGTATAAAATATTTATTCTTTCCTTTTAAGTAATAGTAATATCCGAGCAGCATACAGAATAAAGTGAAAATATCATATTGTCCAAAGATAAACTGGCTGAAAAATCCAATCGGCATTGTCAAATAGGCATAAGCGCATATTTTCGCTTTTTTTCTTCCCATATTAATTTCTAATGCGATTTTATATACAATCCAGCCTGATAAGAAATAGAGAAGAACTGGCAACAGTTTATACCACATCACGACAAATACAGGGACTACTTGAGTGGGTTCTGTTACAATCCCAAATAAACGAAGTGGGATATTCCAAAGGGCGAATGTCAGATATGTGATGGGCATATAACTGTCATATAATCCAAATTCAGCATTATATTCATAAAAATCTAAAAAATGTCCATTGAGATATCCAAAAGAAGAACCCGCTGTATGAAGTATATCGCTATGTTCAAAAGTAAAAAAACAGATAACAGCTACAATAAAAAATAAAAGAACATCTAAAAATGTCATCGGTTTTTCTAATTTCCACTTTTTGTTTATGCTTTTCACTTTCAATGTTAACTCCCATCTTGCAGACAAACCGTAAAGTCTGCACTATCTAAAGAAAAATTCGGATTGTAATAAGGATCACCTTTTTCTAAGAGTTTTTGATAGCGTTCTCGGAACATTTTGACTTCACTTTCAAAGCGCGCTCTCTTTTCCTCTGTATTTTCAAATCCTCTGGATTTCGATTCATAATGATATAATTCTGCATAAGGGTTAAATACTACTAAAAGTCCCTTTTCCCTAATTCTCAGGCAAAAATCTACGTCATTAAATGCCACAGTGAACTTTTCATCCAATCCATCTAATGCATCAAATAACTCTTTTCTCACTAAAAGACAAGCTCCTGTTACGGCACTCACATCTTGTGCATAGAAAAGCCTTCCCATATAGCCCAGATTCTCTTTTGAAACTCCATAGTGACTGTGCCCTGCTGCCCGATGTGCTCCTAGTCCAATGACTACGCCGGCATGTTGAATCGTATCATCTGGATAATATAGCTTCGCTCCTACTGCTCCTACATCTTTTCTCTGTCCATATATCAGAAGCTCTTCTAACCAATCCTCATTGATAACTTCTGTATCATTATTTAATAATAAAAGGTATTCTCCCTTCGCATAAGCAGCCCCATAATTATTGATAGCTGCATAATTAAACTCGCCTTCCCAACGGACTACTGACACATTTTCTAATGTTTCTAAATAGCTGTAATAATCAAAAGTTTCTTCCCGTTCGCTGTTATTTTCAATCACAATGATTTCAAAATTGCAGTACGTGGATTTTTCTAATATCGAATCGATACATTTTGTCAAATCCACCACATGATCTTTATTCGGGATTAAGATAGAAATAAGTGGACTTATAGTGAGTTCATAGCGAATTCTAAAAATTGTTGGAAACGCTCTTGAACTTTCTACCTCTGCCTTGATTCCCTGTCTGGACAAATGGTCTTTGACGGCACGTTTTCCAGCATCAATCGCATATGTTTTAGAATTGATATCTTGTGCCACAGATCCCGCATGAGAGCGCCAATAATACAAAAGTTTTGGAATATGATATACTTTTTTTGCAACAGAAGTGAGCCGTAAAATAATATCATGGTCTTGGCTTCCATTGTACTCTTTTCGGAATAGACCTGTTTCCTCTAATAATGTCGCCTTAAATGTGGAAAAGTGACAGATATAGTTGTTGGCTCTTAAATTATCTATCGCGAAATCTGGCTTAAAATGATAGGTGATAATATTGCGGATATCATATCCTTCAAAAGTAGCTTCATCTGTATAAATATAGTCCGCACCTTCCTCACAGATCACCTTCATACATTCATATAAAACAGAGGGATGTAAAATGTCATCATGATCAAATAATGCGATATAATCTCCTGTCGCCATTTTGATGCAGGCATTGGTATTGATAGAAATTCCGCCATTCTCCTCCAATTTTTGATAGCGGATTCGAGAATCTTTTTCTGCTTCTTTTTCACAATACTCTAAAACTTCTTTATGAGCCTCATCGCTCCCGTCAGCAAGGCATAACTCCCAGTTCCTATAAGTCTGCCGATAACAAGAATCCATCATCTCTTTTAGAAATTGTATCGGTGTGTTATAAAGCGGAACTAAAATGCTGAATTTTATTGGAAGAGGAAATTCCGTTTCCTGCTGCATAGTTTCCACTTCTGGCTTTAAAATAATACGGTTAAACTCTCCTTGCTTTGTTTCTATTTCTTTTATTTTCTGCCCTGTACGGCGAACGCTCCCGAAGAAGCCATATTTCTTTAAAATATTTTTCACACGCTTTATTCCTTTCCAGACAGAACGAGCAGGAGCTGCTGACTTCCAAATGGGGGAATTCTCATAATGATCTGCCACTTTCTGAAGCTCCGCTTTTTCTAACTTAAGCTGATTCACTTGCTGTTTTAAATCTCTTATTGTGATAAATTGTTCCTTTTCTCCCTCTCTCTGTTCTTGATAAAGCCTCTTATAATGTTTTGCTAATACTTTATCAGGTTCTTTTGCAGCTTTCCATTTTTGATTTTTCGTATTTATATTTGTACTCATAATTCCTCGCTTAAGATATAACCGTTTCTGATATTCTTTTTCTATAATACATCTGCAAAGTGTTTCTCTAATTTTTTAAATGCCATTGTGCCTAACAGCCAAATCGCAATGGTGAAAATCCAAAAATAAACACTCCATGTTCCTCTTTCCCAAAACCAAACTCTATTTAGAAAAGCATCTCGATAACCACTCGTAATATAATACATAGGATTTAATTTTAAAAATCGGTGTATTCCTTGTGTCATCCACTCTAAATCATCCATATTCCACATAATGGGAGTAAGCCACATGCCAAATTGTAATAAAATGCTCACAATCTGTCCCAAATCTCGAAAGAAAACCACCATAGAAGCAGTGATATAAGAAAAACCTAATACTAAAATAACTGCTGAAAAAGTATAGTAAATAACCTGTATCATATAAAGATGTGGTGTGTATCCAAATGCAAAATAGAGAATAACAGCAACTCCCACAAAAAAGATATGCACATAAAATGCAGATATAATTTTCACCATAGGAAGTACACTGATTTTAAATACCACTTTTTTTACTAAATAGCTAAATTCTATCAGGCTGTTGGTCGCACTCAAAAGTGCCTCCTGAAAAAACAGCCACGGCACAATACCGACCACCAGCCACAGCGCATAAGGCACATCTCTCACTGGTTTTGCCTTAAACCCTAACTGAAAGACTAAAATATAAATGGCAACTGTCACAATCGGCTGCACAAATGCCCATATAATCCCAAGATAAGAAGCTGCATAGCGGCTTTTAAAATCTTTATTCGCTAAATCTAATATTAATTTTCTATTTCGATAGATATCTCGAAACCACTGTAGCCCCAAATTAGCTACTTTCTTACCCTTGCTCACAACACTCATCGAAAGCCCTCTTCTTTTTATTTTCTTCTATGCACAATATCTCCAGCAGCCCGAAGTGGTTTTGTCAATTTCCAGCTAGTAGACCCCATCAGTTCCTGTATCGTAGCAGAATGTTTATTCAGCTCTTCCTGTAAATAGGCTATCTCCTTTTCCATTCTCTGTCTTTCCTGCTGGTTTTGTTGTAATTCTTGCTGTAACTTTTGTTGTATTTCAAATACTTGATTTTCCTTTTCCAAACATTTTTGTTTTTCTGCTCTGAGCTTCGCTTCTAAATCTGTTATCTTTTCTTTTCCCTCTTCACAAACATGCTGAAAATATTCCATCATCGACTTTATTTTAAGAGAATCAATGGTCACGAAATGAAACTCTATTCTCACGGTATGAAATTGTCTGCCCTGTGCTGGCAAAAAAATAATGCGAGGGTCTATATCCGTAAAAATATATTTATTTTGATGTCTATAGTCTGCATTTGTTTCCATAAAGCGAAGAGATTTTTTCTCTCCTTCTATCGTATCTGTACAGACATCTAATTCTACCATACAAGGAGCATTAAAAGGATCTAGTCGAATCCTCCGGATTCCTTCGTCCACATCAAACTCTATCGCCTGTGCAGCATAAGGATTTTCTATCGCATAAGTTCTGCTGATATTTTCATCAAATCCCATCCCATAATCCAAATAAACTTGAACAAAATAAGGGTGTATTCCGCTTTGCAGATAATTCTCTCTTTCTTTTATAAATTCTGGACCTCTTTTTGTCACATAAATAAATTGGTAGATATCCCCAAAAGGTCTGCTTTTCCAGTAAGTTTCATCAATTCCCGGCACACTCTGATACGTATTTTCAATTTCAATCGTTCCGACTGGCGCATATGTGGCAAATCTCTTTTCTACAGACAACCCTGCCCTATTCATCATACTCTCAATACTATTTTTTGTAAAGAAATGAATATGTGTATTATCTAATAGTCCCACTGTATTATATTCAAATTCATGATTCATCAAATTAATCAACACAGCATTATGTGCCAAATTGGGAACAGAAAAGACAATAGAACCATCTTGTTTTAATAATCCCTTAGCCTCTCTTAATACTCTCTCTGGATCTTTTAAATGCTCTAAAACATCTGCAAAAGTGATATAGTCAAATCTCTTATCCTCATATTTTTTCTTCCAAGAATAGGTTTCAATATCATCAACCAATAAATCTTCTCCATACTGCAAAGCTTCTTTTCCAGCTTTTTCATCAATTTCTACTAAATATACTTTACAGTCTAACATCTCTTTTAAATAACGGGTCATCCGCCCGTTGGCAGGTCCAAATTCCAACACCTTAGACCCTCTTTTTATTTGATTGATCATGATGGAAAGAGAATTGGTATTGTTCATATCCAAATCAAAATCATACTTTGATTCTATCATTTTTTCCTCCTTATTTTACTTGCTCCCAATGGTGATTTAAGACCACTACCCCTTCTGCAATATAATCCATCTTTACAAAGAACTTTTTCACTTGGGATTGGTAATCAAAATGTACTGTCGCAGTGCGATCAAATAAAGCCGCATCAAGATAATAATTTCCGCCTGTCAGATTGAATCTCTCATATACTAATTTTATCGTATTCTTCCCTTTTTTCCAACTGATAATCTGCCCATCTAATAGAGTATTTAAACCACAGATATAAGTGTGGTCAATGCTCCTAATCGCAATTCCTAACACTGGCTCTTCTATCTGTTCCTCATATACGGTATAACTGATTTCCAATATCACATCTTCTCCTTGAGAAATCTGCGTAATTTCTGTTCCATCTTTCTGAAACATGCGGATTTTATTAATTTCTGCAATACCATTTTCTGCATTGGTCACTTCTTTTGTCACTTGATTTTCTATCTGTTCTTCCTGTTCCTCTTTAAAATCCAATAACTCCTCTTCTCTCTCCTCTTCTTCTACCTCCTCCCCCTTTTCTTCCATCTCTTCTATCTGCGTCATCTTCTGATATTCCGTCAAAGATAATCCACTTTTCAAGAAATCATTGTATTTATCTGTAACAGAATCCGTTTCTCCATCTAACACTAACTCACCTTCATTAATCCAAATCACCCGCTTACAAAAGCGTTTTATCATATTGATATCATGGCTGACAAACAAAATAGTTTTTCCTGCATTCATAAACTCCATAAACTTATCCATACACTTTAGCTGAAACCTAGTATCTCCAACCGCAAGTGCCTCGTCCACAATCAATATTTCCGGATCTACATGAATCGCCACTGCAAACGCCAGCCGCACAAACATACCACTAGAATATGTCTTCACCGGCTGATAGATAAAATCTCCAATATCCGCAAACCGAATAATATCATCTAATTTTTTCTCCATCTCTTCCCTAGGAATATTCATAATCGTTCCATTCAGATAAATATTTTCCAGACCAGTAAATTCCATATTGAATCCAGCCCCTAACTCTAACAACGCTGAAATCTTTCCATGAATCGCTTTATTTCCAGAAGTTTCGCTTAAAACTCCTGTTAAAATTTTTAATAATGTGGATTTTCCGCTCCCATTCTTTCCTACAAATCCCACTGATTCCCCTCTTTCAATCGCAAAAGAAATATCCCGCAGTGCATAAAAATCCTTGGAATATTTCTTATGAGTCAAAGAGAAAGTTTCTTTAAATCGATCCTGCGGTCTTTGATAGAGTTTATAAATTTTTGTGATATGATCCAGCCGAATTATTGTATCACCCATAGGTTATTTTTCTCCTAAACTTTTTATCCCCTGCCAATTTTTATCTCTTTCACAAACGATCAATTCCATTCCTTCCGGCACTGGCCATTCTATCCCAATCTCTGGATCACCATAAAAAATGCCGCCCTCATCATTTGGATGATAGAAATCAGTACATTTATAAGCAAATTCTGCACTTTCCGACAACACTAAAAATCCATGAGCGAAGTTTTTGGGAATGAATAACTGTTTTTTATTCTCTGCCGACAATAAAACCCCAAACCACTTCCCATAAGTAGCAGAACCTTTCCTCATATCCACCGCAACATCAAATACCTCTCCACTCACAACACGCACCAACTTATCCTGTGGAAATTGAATCTGAAAATGAAGCCCTCTTAAAACCCCTTTTTTAGAACTAGACTGATTGTCCTGTACAAACTGCACATCGATTCCAGCTTCTTTAAAATCATTATAATTATAGGTTTCCATAAAGTAACCTCTTTCATCTCCAAAAACAGTCGGTTCAATCACTTTTAATCCTTCAATCACTACTCCGTCCCTTTGGCAGTCACTCACCTTAATCTTTCCCATCTCCTAAACACCTCTCTCTTTTAAAGTCCCTCTGAAACTTCTACTAAATATTTTCCATAGGCAGTTTTCATCAAAGGCTCTGCTAATTTCAGCAACTGTTCTTTTGTAATAAATCCTGCTTTATACGCAATTTCTTCAATACATGAAATATATAATCCCTGTCTTTTTTGAAAAGCTGCAACAAAATCAGAGGCATCTAATAAAGCATCATGATTTCCCGTATCCAGCCAAGCAAAACCTCTTCCTAATGTTTCCACCTGCAATGTTCCACGCCTTAAATATTCATTGTTCACACTGGTGATTTCAATTTCTCCTCTCTTAGAAGGTTTCACATTTTTCGCAATCTCCACCACATCATTATCATAAAAATAAAGTCCTGGAACTGCATAATTGGATTTCGGATATTTCGGCTTTTCTTCAATAGAAATAGCTTTTCCTGCTTTATCAAATTCTACTACTCCATATTCACTTGGATCTTTCACATAATATCCAAAAATAGTAGCCCCTTTTTCCTCTTCAATTCTATTTGCTACCCTTTTTAATACCGCTGAAAAACTCTGTCCATAGAATATATTATCTCCCAAAATAAGAGCAGCATTATCCTTTCCGATAAATTCCTCTCCAATAATAAAAGCATCTGCTAATCCTCTAGGATATTCCTGAACCGCATAAGAAATCTTCATTCCCAGTTGAGACCCATCTTCTAATAATTCCTTAAAAACTGGTAAATCTCTAGGAGTAGAAATGATCAAAATCTCTCGTATCCCAGCCAACATCAAAGTAGACAACGGATAATAGATCATCGGCTTATCATATACTGGCATAATCTGCTTACTGACCGCCTTTGTGAGCGGATAAAGACGTGTTCCTGAACCACCCGCTAATATAATCCCTTTCATCATAAAACATTCCTTTCTTTTGTTTTCCCCAAAAGCATCTCCCTATTTAACAAAGTCGTCCCTTCTTCCACAAGGAGATGCCTAAATCCAGACGCTCTATTTATTTTCCACCATACATATCTTCATAATATTTCTGATAATCACCGCTTGTCACATGTTTCATCCACTCTTCATTTTCAAAAAACCAAGCGATTGTCTTTTTGATACCCTCTTCAAACATAGTTTCTGGATACCATCCAATCTCTTCTTTTATCTTATCTGGCGCGATAGCATATCTCCTATCATGCCCCTTTCTATCCTCTACATAAGTGATTAAATCCTCACGGACATTCTTCCTTCTAGGATCATCTTCCGAAAGCATCTCTTGTAATGTTCTCAAAATAATATGAATAATGTCAATGTTTTGTTTTTCATTATGACCACCAATATTATATCTTTCTCCGATGCGACCTTTTTCTTGCACCATATCAATCGCTTTCGCATGGTCATCTACATAGAGCCAATCCCGCACGTTTTTTCCATCTCCATAAACTGGAAGTTTATTTCCCTGTAATGCATTATTAATAATCAATGGAATTAATTTCTCTGGAAATTGATATGGTCCATAATTATTACTGCAATTCGTAATATTAGCAGGAAAATGGTAGGTATCAATATAAGATTTCACCAACATATCAGAAGAAGCCTTGCTCGCAGAGTATGGGCTATGTGGATCAAGCGGAGTTGTTTCATAAAAGAAAGTCCCTTCTTCTTCTAAAGAACCATAGACCTCATCTGTAGACACATGTAAAAACTTCTTGTCCGCCTTAAAGCTTCCATCTTCTAACTCCCATGCCGCTTTTGCTGCATTTAACATCACAAGTGTCCCTAATACATTTGTCTTCACAAATATTTCTGGATCTTTTATACTGCGATCTACATGGCTTTCTGCTGCAAAATGTACCACTCTATCAATCTCATTTTCCGCAAAAATTTTACCTATCGCTTCTGAATCACAGATATTAGCGTTAATAAATGTATAATTTTCTCTATCTTCTACAGATTTTAAATTTTCTAAATTCCCTGCATAAGTCAAACAATCCACATTAATAATGCGAATACTATTTCCATATTTCCGAAACATATAGTGAATATAATTTGAGCCAATAAAGCCAGCTCCTCCTGTTACCAGATAAGTTCTCATTTTTTTCCTCCATTGTCATAATTTGTTATCGCGTACATTATAACATCTTACTAAAATTTGTTCAACTAAAGATTTCTTAAGGAATTTTTAGAGTTACCAAAAATCCCCATATTCCTCCATTAAATGATTGCTTTTTTACTGAGTTTCCAGTTTCCGCTTGCGGCAAGGTGATATTCCAACGAAGCCGCGCTCCCGCTCCGTTCCAGACGTAGCGGTACTAAATTCGTAGCCCTTTACAGGACTACTCATTAAGTACCAACGTCTTCCAAGGGGCTTCTTTTGGAATATCACCTTGCCGCAAGCTACTTTGTTACCATAAGCTACCTTCAATAATATTTCTTTTTTCCATATTTCAATCTGCACTCAATAATTTCACGAAATGCTATCTTACAATTACGAGGATTGACCTTTTGTCTGTTAGAAAATAAGCCTATTATACTAATTAAATTTAGAGAATACTCATAAAATAGACTCTTTCCTTATGCAAAAGATAAAATACAAAAAGCTCTTATCATAAATTCCAACTTTTAGGTAACTAGCACAAAAAATTATCTAAAACTCTCTCACACAAATGTAGATCGAAACAAATACATACCTACACCACCGCCAAGAAAGTAACGCCTGATAGATACTATGTCTAGGCAGACCCTTGGAAGACGTTGGTACTTAATAAGCAGTTCCGCAAGAAGCGGGGCTGCGAATTTAGTACCATTACGTCTGGAACGGAGCGAAAGCGCGTCTGACAAGACATAGTATCTATCAGGCGTGAACCTCTCACAAATCCCCAAAAATCTCCTCCTACCATCTCGGATCTGCATACCACGGAGTATATACTTTCATCAACAGATTCCTATCTTGCCTTTCTCCATCTATACTCACAAATCTGCTAAACGGGGTTTCTGTGACAGTATAAAAAGTAACCGCTGAATCTCCTCTGTCCGTATCACTATAAATTCTCATCTTGCAGTATCCTTCTATCGCATCTTTCATATCAATTTTCAACTCTATTATCTGATTATCTTTTAAAGTAGAAGCATCTATTTCAAATACTTCTTGTAGTCCATCTTCCTGATCGAACTCAAAATAAATTTTACTAAAATTTTTTCTCTGATAAGTCGCTACCTGTATCTCAACCACCAGCTCATCATAATAGATCATATCCTCATTGATAAATAAATTCTGTTCTATGAGTCTATCTTTTGTCAGCACTCCAATATCTTGAACATTTTCTCCTCGTGGTATATTATCCCCATAAAGTTTTATATATCCTACTTTCCAAAGCTGATATTTCAAAGAAGATCTTTTTACTACATTAAAGATATTATTCCCATAAAAAATATTATAAGAGAATCCACATACTGTAAATATCAAACAACATCCTAATACTAATATAAAAATTACTTCCCATAACCTTTTGTTTCTTTTTTTTATCATCTCTTCGTTCATTCCCATCTTCTATCTATCGTCTTTTACCATTTATATGCCTTGTATATTGACAGAAAATACAGAAAATCTGAATATAACATCCAAAGGACAAAGGCAAATGCTGTTACTCTCCCTATGATTCTTCTACACCATATTAAAACCCTTTGACCTTTTGATCTGGTTTTTTCGCTTTCTGTATCTAATCTTCCAAAAGTTTCTCCGCAAGCAAACGCTAAAATCGGTATCATACATAAATAATACCTCGCTTGATATCCTCCCATATATCCTCGCTCTATAAAACCACGATATCCATTTAAAAACTGTGTGATAATTGTAATGAGGAGAGAAATAACTGCGGAAATATATACCATGTCATAGATATCTTTTTTTCTTATCCATTGCACAATCCCTATAATTCCTCTGACAAAACACAATATAACAATGAAATAAAAAGGATATCGGACAAATGGTGCAAATACTTTCATCATATAAAATCTTCCGTTATAAATACCACTCCATGTATAGATAAAATTTTTAAAAAAGTGTTCCATATAGGCAAAGAAACTCATTACTTCTCTTTCTTCTTCTGGAATGATATTGAGTTCATTTGGTGCGATCACCTCTAATCCCGGCTGAATACTCCCATAATTTTTTAAAATAATAAAAAAATACGCTGCCGCTATCAGATAAATAGGAAGTGATGCAAAAAAATACCGATTTGCAATCAACTTTAAATTTCGATTGCGAATGAGTTCAGCAAGAAAAATTACTGCCAACATGATCACTAATATCTCCCCTGTGGTCAGCTTACTCATAATAGAAATAAAAAATCCTAATGCTACAAGAAAATACGTGCCATAATTTATTCTTTCTTCATAATAACGAAATACCCCGATTAAAAACAAAATCACTCCTAAATTAGACAAATTGTCATTTGTCACACCAGAACCACAGAGCGCTAACATTGGCACAGAAGTCGCTGCTACGGCAAACACACTATGATAAAATCCTGACATCGTAAAACGCTTCATACGTGAATATCCAAAATAAAGAATAATCAACATCGTAAAAGACGTCAATACAATATTAGCGAGTTTTAAAGGGTATAAATCCACAAACATCTCTTCCCCTTGTGGGTCAGTCGCATTTAACAGTTTCATCATATGATAATAAAGAGGTGGATGACCTAAATAACAGACCTTATGCTCATTAAAATACCAAAATCTTGGTTCTCCCCTGCTCACTCCACCGCCATATAAAGTAATATTTTCAAATTCTGGTATGATTTTATCAGGATATTCTTCTAAATACGCGACATAAGAAATATGCGCTTCTTCATCTGGCACATACCAAATTTGTTCCATATAATAAAACATCTTAAAAACAAAATAGACAAATACAAATCCATAAATAGCGAAAAGTTTTGCTTCTTTTGCAATTTCTCTTTTTGTGATTTTCTCTGACATATCTTATTTTAACCTGCTAATCCACTTTTTATATATTCTTCAATCGCTTCCTTCCAATCCGCTGCTCTATAATCCGTTGTTAATTTTAACATATAATTTTCTAACACAGAATATGCTGGTCTGGCAGCAGGAGCATTATATTCTTTCGTTGTGATCTTTTTCACTTTTGTATTCTTTCCTGCTAAACGGAAAATTTCTTCAGCAAATTCTGCCCAACTGCATTGCCCCTCACAAGTTCCATGAAAAATTCCATAATTTTCTGTCCAGATTAACTGATCAATAATTTTTACTAATTCCACTGCACTGGTAGGACTTCCAACTTGATCTCCCACCACCTTTACTTCCTCATTTGTTTCAGAAAGTCTCAACATTGTTTTGACAAAATTTTTTCCATCCCCATAAAGCCATGCAGTACGAATGATAAAAAATTTCTGCGCAAATTGTTTTACAAACTCTTCCCCCTGTAATTTTGTCTTCCCATACATTCCCTGTGGATCTGTTTTATCAAATTCTATATAAGGTTGTTTCGCATCTCCAGAAAATACATAATCAGTGGAAATATGAACCATTTTCGCTCCCATCTGTGCCGCTGCAATACTCAAATTTCTAGGACCAATCGCATTGATCTGGTAAGCAGAATCCACCTGTGTTTCACAGGCATCCACCCCTGTATGCGCTGCACAATTAATAATAGCATATGGGTTTATAGATTCGACTAACTCTATTGTTTTATCTATATCTGTAATGTCTAATTCTTCGACATCTGTATTAATCAATTCCAACGCTGTATTATTTCCATAAAATTTGTTCAGCGCCCTTCCTAATTGTCCATTACAACCTGTTATTATAATCTTCTTTATCTGTTCCATTCTAAAACCTTCCTCCATTCCTACGCTATCTTCTGAATATATATACCATTTTTGAAGCACACTATTATATATTCTACACAATTATTTCATTCCTAGCAATACTTTTCTTTTTATATTCTTTATTTTTATGACCTTATTTTCATTATCTTCTAATTTTCTGTATAATATTCTAAAATATATGATATTTTAAAATGACAAAAATCAAGAAACATCTTAGGTCAAAAACGAACCAAAGGTTCGCTCCAGAAAGAAGCTATTCCAACGAAACCGCGCTCCCGCTCCGTTCCAGACGTAATGGCACTAAATTCGCAGCCCCTTACAGGTCTGCTCATTAAGTGCCAACGTCTTGGGGTTTCTTTTGGAATAGCTTCTTTCCTCCGCTAGTCTGTTACATGGGCTAGTTTACAAAACAAAACTTCAATTATTATAATAAATTATAGGAATTTTTTTCTTTTTTTAAATTGTATAGCTTTTTTTCTAAACAGCATCTATTACAAAAAATAACAATTCTAAACTATATATCCATATGTGATTAATTTCAAATTTTCTTAGAATAGCCAATAAACTAGCGCAGGGAAGGAACTATTCCAAAAGAAGCCCCTTGGAAGACGTTGGCACTTAATGAGCAGACCTGTAAGGGGCTGCGAATTTAGTACCATTACGTCTGGAACGGAGCGGGAGCGCGGCTTCGTTGGAACAGTTCCTTCCCTGTGCGAACCTTTCGTCTAAATGTTCTCACCTAAATAAACAAAAAGGCTTTTTCATGGCAAAATAGAACTATTACAAAAATTATACAAAATGCTCTTCTTGTAATAGTTCTATCTATCAAAACACTTTTATTATAACAATCTATTCACGGCGCAAAATAAAGCTCGAATCGATGCTCTTGTAATATTGGAACTCACGCCTACTCCATATGTAGTACTTCCAGTTTTTACATCTAACAGATGAATATATGCCGCTGCCTGCGCATTAGAACCAGCTTCTAAAGCATGTTCAGAATAATCTAATATCTTAAATTCCCTTCCGGTTTCTGCTATCAAAACATTTTTCACCGCATCGATTGGTCCATTTCCTTCTGCTTCTTGTTTTCCAAATATTCCATTTTTTTCAAATTCTAATGTCACATGAGTATCTTTATCATTGATATCAGAAAATTTGCATCTCAGTAAATGATATGGCTCTTTTTTGTTTAAATATTCTTGTCGGAAATTCTCCATAATCTGCTCTGGAGCAACTTCCCCTTGTCTTTCTGCTATTTTTTGTATCACATCGGCAAATTCTTTGTGCATTCCTTTTGGAAGTTTGAATCCGAAATAAGTATCCATCACAAATGCTACACCCCCCTTTCCAGATTGGCTATTGATTCTGACAATCGGTTCATACTCTCTTCCGATATCTTTTGGATCTATTGGCAAATAAGGGATTTCCCAAATCTCACTATTTCTCTCTTTCATCGCCTTTACGCCTTTATTGATAGCGTCTTGGTGAGAACCAGAAAATGCAGTGAACACTAACTTTCCAGCATATGGGTGGCGGATATGCACTGGAATCTTACAACATCTTTCATATACTTCTATAATTTCATTGATATGTTCTAATTCCAGATTAGGATTAATACCTTGGGAGAACATATTATATGCAATATTGAGTATATCCACATTTCCTGTTCTTTCTCCATTTCCAAATAAAGTTCCTTCTATTCTATCTGCACCAGCTAATAAAGCTAATTCCGAAGCCGCTACACTTGTTCCTCTGTCATTATGAGGGTGAATACTCAAAATAATATTTTCTCTATCTTTAAAGTGCTTATTCATCCATTCAATCTGGTCTGCATATACATTAGGAGTTGTCATCTCCACGGTAGACGGCAGATTGAAAATAATTTTATTCTCTTTTGTCGGCTGCCAAATATCCTGTACTGCGCTGCACACTTCTAATGCATAATCTAACTCTGTTCCTGTGAAACTCTCTGGTGAATATTCTAATATAATTTCTCCATCAAAGTCCTTTGCATATTTCTTTACTAATTCTGTTCCATCTGTCGCGATTTTCTTAATTTCCTCTTTATTCATATGGAACACAACATCTCTTTGCAGAGTAGAAGTGGAATTATAAATATGTACAATCGCCCTTTTTATTCCCTGTAAGGATTCAAATGTCCTTTTAATCAAATGTTCTCTACACTGAACCAATACTTGCACTGTCACATCATCTGGTATTAATTTTCTCTCCACTAATTGTCTTAAGAAATCATATTCTATCTGAGAAGCAGAAGGAAATCCTATTTCAATCTCCTTAAATCCTAATTTCACCAACAGATTGAACATTTCAATCTTCTCTTCTACCACCATAGGCTCTACCAAAGCCTGATTTCCATCTCTTAAATCTACACTGCACCAGACAGGCGCTTTCTCTATTTCTCTATTTGGCCATTCTCTCTCTAACATATTCACTACTGGCACTCTTTTATATCTTTGATAATTCAGCATAATTACTCCTCCTATTTTTTAACATTCTGCGCAATTTCGATTTTACTAACCTAACCTATGCCTTGCAGAGTCGGTAAATCACGCTGTATCTTTTCAAAATAAACAAAATACTTTTATCTATACTAACCCCATACTTTTAACCTCTTTCTCATATTCTTACTTTTCTTATTTATAACATAAAATTATAACATCTTTTCTTTTTAAGCGCAACCATTTTATTTTAATACTGCAATTAGTCTTTTGAAAAAATCATCGGATCAACGCGATTTTATGT
>CAJUHN010000021.1 GCA_910585935.1 uncultured Lachnospiraceae bacterium
CCATAAAAATTTTCTATTACTGCCAATAGTTGCTAATGGAATATTTGCTGAAACGCTTGACTTGCTATTTGGAAAATGTTTTAATCTTAGCAAGAGCGTTTCTGCTCGTTCAAGTTCTTACCATTTCGGTATGAATTTGTGTGTATGTATGTGTGAGAAGACTTGTCTGATTCAGAGGTGTTGCCAGCACCGTTTGTATGATTGGACAGGTCTTCTTGCGTTCCACTGTTGATAAGTATAGAACGTATGTTCTGATTTGTCAACAGGTTTTTCGAACATTTGTTTGTTTTTGTTTGGTAAATTTTTACGGTATATTATTCTGAGCAATAAAAAACTACCCTTATGCATTTATTCTCTGCATGTAGGTAGTTTTATTTTTGTTGCTATGAAATTGGGGATTTATTCTTCATCTTGTGTAATCATCTTTATAAATTCTTCAGGAAGTATTGCCTGAATTTTAGACTTTTCATAGTCTCTGATATTTCTTGTTATAATGTAATCCATATGGTTACGGCTTGCACAACATGAAATTACTGCATCTTCATAATCATTTACTTCTGATGATAACGCTTCCTGGCAATCAATAGGAGTTACATCCAGTATATGGAATAACTCATACAGCTTTATCATTACATTTTTTGCCTGTTCTGTACTGTGCAAATACTTTCGTACCAGATAATAAATGTCTGTGGCAGAACTTGCTGTAATATACATATCCTCTATCTGGTTTGCCGCTAATAAAAATATCTGCTCTGCATCCTCTCTGAATGGCTCCCGGCTTGTAAGCGCATCTATTATAACATTAGTATCCACAAGAATTTTCATTATTTAGCCGCCAGCCTTTCTTCTTTGGAAATATTAATATCAGCATCCTGTGGAAGGATACCAAACAAAGATTGTGCCGTACTTACTTTATCTTGGTGTGGATTTGTCAATTTGGCAATTATTTTCCCGTTTTTTGTGATATAAATGTCTTCCTTACCGGAAAGAAGTAAATATTTCCCAAGATTTTGTTTTAATTCTGTTGCTGTGATTGACATATAAACCGCCCCTTTCGTACTTTTATTATATATTATTCGTGCGGTTGTGTAAAGTTATTCGTACGGTATGTGGGCGAATGAAATTGGGATTTTATTTTAAATACAAGATTTATATCTCCGACTTCTAATATATCATTCTCATCTAACTTCTGTACTCCAATAATTTCAATATTATTGACATATGTTCCATTTGAACTATTTAAATCTCGTATATAAAAATTACTATTTTCTTTGTATATCTCACAATGATAACGTGAAGCTTTATGGCTATAGATAATTATATCTGCATTGTTACTTCTTCCAATAATAACTCTATCTTTTATCAGCTTAATTTGTTTTCCATTAAATTCTAATATCCCTATTAAGTTTAAATCTTTTTCAGCGTCAACAGAAATATTTTTTTGAACAACCTGTGGTTCTTTAATATTTACTGGTATTTTTTCAATAAATTTTTCCACAGCTTTTAAATTTTTTTCTAAATCAGGATTAGAATTAATAGTATCATCTAAAGCAGTTTCTGCCGCCATGAGTAATTTCATAAAATTAGCTTCATCTTCAAAATCGCTAGGTGCATAGAATACTTTTGGATTTCTATTTAGGTTGATAAAAAAAATGATTACCAAAAATATAGGAAAAAGCATGACATACCAAATAAAAATCGCCTGTAATTCTCTTGATATAAATGGAAGCACGACAGTTCCCGCACCTTCTGCAATACCAGCAAATAAACCTATTATAGTCAATGGATTTTTAATTTTTTTCATATTTAAATATTCACCCTTTATATGTTTAAACTCATATTCATACATTATACTTAAATATTAAATTCTCATGGTTATATATCCACATTTCACCCTTTTTTGTTAGTCGATAAAAGTTTTTCATTATTCCACTCTCATTATTGTAAATAAATTCAATATTTTTTCTTGAAATCAATTTTCTTAAAGAATTTAAAATCTCATCGTTGTTTATATTATGCTTAACAATTGCATCTTTAGAAGTTATTTCATATGGTGTATTTTGATTATACCAGATAATCCGTAATATATTTATTTCTACATTATCCAAAATATCGCTTGTAAAAGTACAATCTAATGATAAATAAGCGTTTATTCTGTTTTTTAGTCTATTTTTTAATTCTTGAAAATCACTAATTGTTTGTGTCTTATAAACCAAGATATTTCTATGTCTTATATCAAACGGAAACAGGGTAGTTCTTTCTTCAGAACATAGTATAATAACATTTTTTTCAAGTGCTAAAG
Source organism: uncultured Lachnospiraceae bacterium (assembly GCA_910585935.1). Lineage (GTDB taxonomy): Bacteria > Bacillota > Clostridia > Lachnospirales > Lachnospiraceae > MGBC136627. Next base: position 2,303 of record CAJUHN010000021.1, read on the forward strand.
CGTATCCAAGCTCATACCAAACATTTGGATTATCTGTTGTAATTTCCGCGATACACACAATACTTTCTCTTATCTTCGTATGTATACTTTCTATAGGTATTACTGAAGCACAATCTTCATCTACCCTATAAGAAACTAAACCACATTCTTTTATAACAGGTTCTATAATTTCTTTATATCTTTTATCAAATTTATCATTATCAAATGGTTGTAAAACAAAGCATGTTTTTTCCAATTGTTGCTCCTTATATTTCTGAATTAGCAATTATAGATAACGTGTAGCTACAACAGCTGTAAGTAATTCTTCTGATTCTTTATAACATCTAATAGCATTAGAAAGTTCTATACAGTATTCATCACACATTTCAGTTAATTGTTCCATATTCTCTAAATGATATATTACACTATTTTTAAAGTTTTCCTGTTCCTCCCCTACCCATCCGGAATTCAGCCTACTCAATATATCTTTGTATCTTTCTATTATTTCCTTTGTATCTAAAGTTACATGCTTTAATTCGTTATACATTGTATCCAGTTCTCTTGTTACTACATGAAAAGAACTCATCCTTTTGCCTCCTATTTTCCATTAAACTATCCTTCTGCATAATAAACTTTTATATCATGTTTTTTAACATTACATTTTAGCATAACATTCAAGGAATCTCATAATTATACTTTATTTGTAATCTTTTTTATTCTAACCCTCATTTTAAATATATTGTTTCACTGAAAACATTGAGCAACCGTTGTTTATTTCTTCATACAATTTATCTAAGTTTTTCTTAAAAAATTCAATATTTTGCTTTATTTTAGAGTTTTCTTTGCAAATATCTTTCAAATCATATGGATTTTGTATTGTACACATATTATTATTAGGGAAAAGTTTCATTCCTAAATAGCCACAATAATCATTAATCAAATCACGAAATTTATTAATAGCAATAAATTTAGGATGATTTTGAAAAACATTTAGCTGTATAAGCCTTTCCCCGACATCAAAAATGAAACAATCAACCTTTCCTGGATAATCTTTGAGTATACCAAGAATTGGATCAGAATTTATATATCCAATAATATCATACATATCTACTAACTGGTTAAATTCTGAAACCAGCCGATCAATTGGATTCAAATTAATTATTGGGTAATATCTGTTCAATAATTCGTCATTCTGAGCAATTATAGTAGATATTTCCTCCCAAAACATAATACAAATACTAAAATTAAAAATGTCTTTCTGATTTAATTTCATTACATAATCCTGTAATTTTGTATCTCTAAATGAACTTGTGGCAATAATAAATTGTGAGATAATCGGTGTAAACTTTATTGCTTCATCAATAATATTATCTATATCTTTTTGTGTTATTGCATAATTTTTACATTGAATACAGATTAATTCTTTTTGTCCCACAGAATGTATGTCTATTCCATATTGTTTTTGTCCTGAACGTCCATATTTTTGAAAAACTAATCCAAATTTTATTGTACATACATCGCAAACCATATCTTCAAACTCAACGGCATCATTAGTTTTTTGTAAATTAAATTCTGTTGATAAAGGCATAATATTTTCTCCCTATTACAATATATTTATGGTTAACATCCCTTACAGCCAGTAAGGAATTACCTATCTTGTTGCTTAATCTGTTAGAATGAGTAAGGCAATAGGTCTGGCCTGTTTAGCCTAGGATTTTACGTCCGTACCGAAGTCAGTCAACCGGTTCTCATTCGCAGCATTCGTTCTACGCAGGTTGAACTCTTAGGCATGCGTGTGATATCCAACAATGAGTAGAACTGGCAAAAGGCCATCGCTAATACATTTCAAAGGAATATCTGTTATGAACGTTGCTAGTATTAATGTTTATAAAGGTAAAAGTATTGTCACGTTCCGAAATCTAGGTGACATTATATTAATGTATCTGATCCAACCTTTATTAAATTTTCAAAGTTCACAAATTTCTGTTTGACTTTTCATTTGCAGACTATAATCTTCTTTTCTAATGCAACTAGTATATAGTAATATTTTATCATAAAATGTCATATTATATTAGGAATTTTAATTCTATATAATAAGGTCTATTGTTGTGGCAATATAAACAAAATAGTCTATTTATTCTTAAACTTTTATTTTTCGTCCTCTCGAACATTGATATTTTTTAACAATCCAATCTCTACCTTTCAAATCCCCCAACAAATCAGCACTTTTCCCACTTCCCCACATTCCATCTCTACCTTAAATCCCACCATCAAAATTCCCCACATCCACCCCATTTTTCAACATAATCTCGAATTCCACTCAAAAATCCTCAAATTCCACAAAATTTCTCATAAAATATCCACATTCCAACTCCACCCCACATCCCAAAATCCCTTGAAAAACAAAGCATTTCCACATCCCATACCCAAAACAAACCTTATCACACCGAATTATACTTTTTAAGCATATCTATATATTTATCATTCTTTTAAAGTATATCTTGTTTTCCCTTTAAATTCCTACTAAAATAGTATGTTTTATATCCAGAATTTTTATTTTCTACCATTCTCCCGAATATTCGGCCGAACTTTTTCGCCCCACAATATTCCACGCAAAAAGAAAAGCCATACCATTATGGCACAGCTTTCCTTAATCAAACCACAAACTATTAAATTATCCTGACTCTCTCAATCCTTTTCCTTCATCATCACACCCTTAAATACTTTCCCAACTACATTATCAAAAACGCCGTCAAACTTTTCTTTCTGTTCATCTGACAAAATATCCCTCATTGCTGCTTTTGCCTCGCTACATTTTTCCTTTTTTAACTGGCTGCTCTTTTGGATTTCTTCTATATTAATAGTGTCCATGATTAATACCTCTCATTTACCAAACAATAAATAATCTGCACTTACATTCAGTTTCTTACAAAGTTTCGCCAAATTAGGAAGAGAAATATTATGTTCTCCGTTTAATAATCTTCTTTCAAATCCACATCTCTCTGCTATTCCTACTTTTGTTTTATTCTGTTTCCAGATTTCATCATTAATCCGTTCCCATAATCCATTTACCCATAAATGACTTGGCATTGCCATATTTATGCACATCTCCCTTCTTCACCAAATAATAAATAATCGGCACTGACATTTAATTCAGTACATAGCCTTGCAAAATAAACAACACACATATATCTGTTGTTTTTAGGTCTGTATAATGTCTTCCTGTCAAACCTGCATCTTTTTGCCACCTGTAATTTACTCCTGTTTTGTTTATGAATTTCTTCATCCACCCTGTCCCAAAATCCATCTAACAGGACAATATCTTGCTGTATCATCCCTCTTTTAATATTAACAAGCCTTTTGTTTGGTGCCATTAGCTGAATCCCCCTTTATATCAACTACTTTATCAGGAAATAATTCATTCTTGAAATATTCCTCCATAGCATTTTCCTGTTCCTTTTCACAATCACAAAGGCAAAAATGTGCTTTATGTAATTGCTTTCTGTTTTCGCCAATCATAATTATCTCTACCCTATAGTTCCTATATAATGTACCAATTACTTTAAATTCTATTTCAGCATGAAGCAAAAACCGAACATCTTTTATATCTATCAAATATTCTTCTAACATAGTATTTGTCCAGTATATTATTTCTTCTTTTATGCAATCAGGAACATTTTGTTTCCGTCTATCCGAAATCATATCTAATATAATAGTTGATCCAAAAGGCGTACTACCCATTTTCACATCCCCTGGGTTGGCATTAGGATTTAATTTTTTTGCTATAAAATGAAAATCATCATATTTATGCCACTTGCTGAAATCTGACTTTAATTCGCGTTCAGCTTCATGGAACTCATTGAACTTTATTTCTCTTTTATATCCACATTCCATAAGCACAATTCGCAAATCGTCTATTGTTTCCAAACTAATTTTTTTATCACGTTTCAGTAAATGTGAAATATTTGTTTTTGTAATAAATCTTTTTACCTTTTCAATAGAACAGCAATAATAAACCTCAAGACTATCTTCCAATGTCATTAATTCTTTTTTTCTATAAGACAGATTTTCAAAATAGAAGTTTCCATTTAGAATAAAGATATAAAAATATCTTCTATTTTCCTTACTAATTTCTAATGTAATCCTATAAAAAATATGTGGTTTTATATTTTCTAACGGATAATCCGCCTGTATATCCAACACAATAAATCTACGATTTCCCATTATGCCGATTCCTCCATCTTCACAAACTGAAAACCTATTACCTTTATCGCCCTTGGTGAATTAGGTTTCATTTTAATCTTTCCTTCATCTTCCAACTCCAATAAATGGTTACGTACACTTGATGTAGAGCTTAAATATGTTCCTGCGCATATTTCCTTTAAGCATGGCGCATATCCGTTTTTCTTGATAAATTCCACAATGAAGTTATACACTCGTTCCCGTCCTGTTCCTCTTCTATGCTTGCTTCCACTCTCCATAGTTTTCACCTATCCTTTAAACTGTTTGTAGTTTTCATAATCTGTATCTACAATCCAACCGCAGCCCTGCTCAAATTCCAAAAGAGCATTTATCATAGCCTGTTCTGCTGTCTCCGCCTTAATAATGACTTCCCTTGTAATTTCTTTATGTGGATGCTTTAAAGGCACAATAAACTTTTGCACTTGATGTTTTTCATTCCATGTGGATTCAATATCATCCATAATATCCATTAAATTCTGCTTTGCATCCTTTAACCAGTATAATTCCCCATTGATTTCTGCTGGCTTCCCGATTTCAAATTGATGCTGAATGTGATCCGCTAACTGTTTCCGTCCTACTTCCATACCTAATCTGAAAATCTTGTTGTTTGTCATATCAATGTTGTTATTACTCATGCTATTTATCCTCCATCTATCTATTTTATAAGCAAATAATCAATACTGCCGCTACAATGCTACCTACAACAATTTGCAACACAGTCCATATTGTTATAGGCTTTTGTTCTTTTTCCATTTGAAAATCTTTCCTCCTGCTCTAATCCTACGGTTTTATTCCATACTTCCTGTACAGTCGGTTTATGCCGTAACTCTCCAAAATATGTAATCGTCTTTCCGTCTGATACTTCATAGAACTTGTTATTGATTACTATTTTATATCCTTGCCGATAGTGTATTATTCTTCTCATTGGTTCACTTCCTTTTCATATGCTTCTATATATCTAATACACTTTTTCTGAATGAATTTCCCCACTTCATGATAAGAATTTTACAATAATTCTGCTTTTTCTTTTATCTTTTCCAAGTTTGGATGCACATACTTCATAGTAGTATTCAAAGAAGAATGTCCAGCTTGTGCCGCTATCTCTTGTATCGTAAACAATCCGCTTTCCATAGCATTACTACAATAAAAGTGTCTTAATGTATGTGGTGTAATCCTGTCACTAACCGAAGCAAAAGCAATATTGATAGTTGACCTGTTCAATTTCTTTCCCTGTTTATTGCAAAAGAGATATTCACTTTCAATCTCTGGATTTCTGATTTTCACATATTCCCTTATGGCATTGATAACCTTGCTATTTACAATGACGCTTCTCTGTTTTCCACCTTTACCATTCCTAACCAGGATCACATATGTTTGATAAGAAATATCTTGCAGTTTTAAATCTAATACCTCCGATATTCTAAGTCCTGAATATGCTATTAGCGTTGCGATGGTATAATTGCGTACATTGGAACAACCTTCAGATTGTAATAGTTTCTGCCGGAATGTGTTTACTTCTTCCTTTGTTATATCAGTAGGATTTACTAAGTTTTCATGTATCTTTATATAGTCCGTCTTCTTGATAACAATTTCATCCGGCTGCATTATTCGATTATACTTTGCAATAGATACCAATTTCAGATTGATTGTTTTCCCACTCAGCGAATGATTTTCACCTGTTTTATAATCTGTCTTCTTTATATTTTTCAAATATGAAATATATTCAAGAATATTCTGTCTATACAAACGCTTAAATTCCACCTCACCACTTCCTAACAGCCAATCAAAATATTCCTTTATATGGCAGATATAAGTGTGAATTGTTCCCTCGGCAATTCCTTCTTCTACTAATGACTTCTCAAATTTTTCCAAATCATACATATTAACAACCTCCGTTTCAACTTTGTCGAATTTTTATTTTTAGGTTTCTTTTCAACTTTATTGAATTTCAATATTTCCACCTACTAATAAATACCCATTTTTTAAACAAAATTGACCCTTTATTTAAAAAATAATCTGCTGAATTTTCAGAGTAAATATTGTATATTTTCCGTTTGGAAGGTATCATATAGATATAAACAGATAAAAGAATGGAGTGATTATCATAGATATAGAACTTAAATACCGTAACCGTTTGAAAGAATTTTTCCATAAACTACATAGCAGACTTGAAAACATAGCATTTTTCATTATCCAAAAGCTACCAGAAAAATTTATCCCCCATTGGCTCATGAATTGGCTTGAAAAGTATTTAGATAAGCGGATCAGCGAACTAAAACAAGAATCCATCAAAATGACATGGAGAAATATGTATCTGCAAAATGCTGTTAATGATATACGAAAATCCAAATAACCCATTATTGAAAGAGTCCGTTTCTTCTATATATAATATAGCAGATTCCGGCTCTTTTTGATTGAGTATCAGCTTTCCATATGATATAATTAACTTGTATAGTTGAAAAGAAAGTAGGATGCGATTTTCCGATGAATGCCCTCTAGTCTTACGAAAGAGGGTGATGCCCTATGAGTATAATGGAAGTTCTTACATTATTACTTGTTTTATTTGCGGCACTGTCTTACATAGACAATCATAAAAAGAAATAGCATCCCTACCGCCTAAAGTGTGGATGCTATTCTTTATAGTTTCTAATTACTGAGGGCAATCGGAGATTCAATTCCGATCACTTCTAAGTAGATTATACACTAGAGCTGCTTGCTTTTCAAGTGGCTCTTTTAATTTATCTGTTTTTTGCTTTTTGTCACTTCCAATACTTCTGGCGTATCTTCTACATATTCCATAATATCATCAGGCTGTATCAATATTGAAGCATTCCCCTCTTTTTCTCTTATCAGATTAGTTAGCCATCTGCATATCTCGTCAAAAGTTCTGCTGTCTATTGTTCTGTTTACATATGGGTGATTAACCCTTTTCCCTTTTGAGTTAATAACTTGTGGCGTTTCCGCTGATTCCAATAATTGTTTATTGATTTCCTCTACTGTACAACCATAGCAAAATGAGGATTCTTTACACCCTTGATAAGTGTTGAATAGCTTTAATTTCCGCAGTGTTTCATTCCCTACATACGGCTTTAAATCCAGTTGTTTAATATTATATTTATCAAATAAAGCAAATAGTTTTGTATACAATAACATATAAAATACTCCTTCCCTTTGGTAGTTCTAATTATATCATCCAAATTACACTAAAGCAAGGTTAATGTGATGATTTTACAACGCTTCCACCAATTTATGTATGATTTTCAGTTTCATATCCTTACTACACTTCTTTTCCGTCTGATATAGAAATATTTTTATAATCCTGTCCATAAAATCATCAGGGAGAATATTGCTCTTAAATTGATTACAAGCGTAACAAGCCGTTTGCAGGTTTTCCATAGAATCCTCACCGCCCATTGATAAAGGCACAATATGATCTAAAGTCATTTCCTCAAACAATAACCGCTGACCGCATAACTCGCACCGTCCACCAGATTTATTGTATATGATTTTCCGCTCTTCATCAGAATAGCTTTTCCGCTTGATTTTAGCTTTATTCTTTTCCGTATCTATATAATAATATCCAGCGCATTTTCCAGGCGTTCTATTCCTTTGGTTAATCGCCCTCTCTACTGAATAAAAATCCTGTGCCTGTTCTATGTCTGCCACTTTAATTACTGCACCAGTCCTATTATGTGCTATGTAGAATTTTCCATTCGTTAATAAAATCGCCATAATATCCACCTTCCTAATAATGTAGACTGCCTATATATCAGACAGTCCACACAATCCGCTATTATCTTTCACTTGGGAAACATACCGTTGTAGCATTGTCTCCGGCATTTTCCGATATACGATTGGTTATTATCCAGATTTTCCCCTTGCAAGTCTCATATGCTGCCAATAAGTACAAATCATCAGGATATTTTAACGCTTCCTCATTCACCTGTTTGTCTTCATCATCCAAATTTCCCCAATCTTTGACTGCATACCGCTGTAATGATAAATTGACCTCTGCCGCAAATCCACTATTTTCCGCTATTTCTTTGAGTGTATAGCCTTGTAGTTTATCAAAGAAAATCCGCTGTTGCTCTGCTGTCAAAATGCTTTCTATCTGTTTAATGGTTTCGTCATATTCCAATGATGAAAGATTTTCCATTCCGCTGATTGATTGCCCTATATAAGCATCTATCTCATTAAAGCTAATATCTGCACCACATTCAGAACTTCTTTTTTGTGCTTTCTGTTCCCTAAAATGCCTATATACCGCACGTTTCATATACATATAGGAAACGGCTTCAAAGTTGCATTTTTCCCGCAACGCTTCATTATTCAAGTAAATTTCCACACTCAATAGAAAATCGAAAACTACAATATCAAAAAATTCTTCCGCATCCAGTTTTGACAGTTTCAAAAACTTACTGATTAGATGATAATTTTCCGTTGCATATTGCCTTTCCGTTGGTGTAAGCGGTCTAATCTGTTTATTTTCCATTCGCTAACCTCCGTTTGTTGGGGAATTACCACCGCCGCCAATCCCCCCATGCTTTATTAAATTCCGAAAACCTCTTTAAAAATCCGTCTGAATCCTTCAATATCTCTTTCTAAGTTGTAAAGGGTGTACCCATACGGGAATTGTTTTTCTGTCTTTCTCCATGTTTGATATTGTGAATATCCTTCTATGAGTAAATCTAACTCGCATTTCAGATATTCGTTGACCTCGCCTTCATTACCCCAAAAGTCATCATCATAAGTAGTACATCTTTTATAAAACTCTTTAAACATTTCTTTGAAAATTACCTGTTTTTCAACGCTGATTTTTCGGTCTACTAACCATGCTTCAATCTGGTGTTCTTTTCCTTTTTCATCTTCCATAGTATAATCAAGGCTTACTAAACCACCTTCAGGCATTCTTTTCGGTATTGTCATAGCCTTACAATAATTTGACCTTGCGCTGTCTAATGTTTTGAAAAGAACCGCCCCAAAATCATATTTTTGTAAGTGTGGTATGTTTAAATACTTCTTTACTGCTCTTAAATAGTGCAAAATCAAAATATCATACCATTCTTCTTGATCCAGTTTGTTTATCTTCATGTACTTAAAGAACTGGTCATAGTTTTCTAAATCGGCACTGAATGCCTTTTCTTCTGCTGTCAACGGCTCCATGTTTTTAAGATTGATTCTTTTCATAGGTCATACCTACCTTTCTTTGATATATTTGATTGATTGATTTGTACGGCTTTTAATTAGCCGATAGGGTATGTGGGGAATCGAACCCCACACAAGAACCGTTTACCCTTTTTACTGCTTTAACTTTTTATCAGTCCGAAAAGGAATCTTGTACTTGCCGCCCCTTCTTTTGTAAACTGTTTAAAAAGTTTCGGATGCTTTTCTGCAAATGCTTTTGTATCAAATAATGTTTTGCCCTTTTGTGCTTTATTGCTGAAATGGTAAATATCAATGTCCATTTCATCAACTTTCTTTCGCTCAAGTTCCTTTTTAAGTTCTGCCTGAATTTGCTTTTTTTCTAATTCCTTTTTAGCAATTTCATCATTTAATTTTTGGTACTTCTTACACTTTTCAATTAACTCTTTGTTTGTCATATGACTACCTCCTAAATTTGATATATTTGATTGTTTTTGGTCTGTCTTGCTTGACCTTGTACCAATATATTAACCTATCTTTAGGGCAATTTCAATATACAAAATAACCAAGCATTAGGGTTTTAATTTGTGCATTTTTAACCTAGTGTTAGGGTAATTATGCACAACATAAATACCCTAACTTTAGTACATTTGTATATTGAAAATACCCTAGTGTTTGGTTATAATAGACTTAACAAATCAATCAATTATATATTTTTAAGGAGGTATCACCCTATGAGTAAATACTTTAAAGATGTGAACACACTGGAAGAGTTAAGAAAACAGTACAAAGAATTATTAAAGAGATATCACCCTGACAATGCAAACGGTAGCACACAAGCAACACAAGAAATCAATGCTGAATATGACAGACTATTCAAAGTATTAAAGGATAAACACGAAAGCAAATCAGCGAACAACAAAGAGAGCAACGCAAAGACAGACTTTAATAATATGAAATACGACTTTTCAGAGGATGCAAAGTTAAGGGAAGTATTACAGCAGATCATAACCTTTGAAGGTATCAACATAGAAATAGTTGGTTGCTGGATATGGGTAGACGGTAACACATACGACTATAAGGACACATTAAAGAGTATCGGCTTTAAATGGGCTAGAGAGAAAAAGAAGTGGTATTTTCACACGGAAGCATTCAGAAAAAGAAGTCATAAGAAATTAAGCATGGATGATATACGGAACTACTACGGAAGTACAGAGGTAGAGACAGACGGAACAAAGAGACTTAGACAAGCATTTGCATAATCACAAATAAAAAAATGGGTGTGACCAATGGAAACGGCTACACCCTGACAATAAAAATATATGAAAAGGAAGGTATAAAGGATATGACGAAAGAACTTGAAAAGATTTTAGAAAGTGTATGCGGAACATATGAAAATGATTGCTCTAAATGCCCCAAACAAAAAGAGTGTGAAGAGTATCAAAAAATAAGTGGTATATATGAAATAGTTAATAGATAAGTGACAGAAAACAGATAATTAATAATATATTATAAAGGCTATGAGTGTTGATTGCTCATAGTCTTTTTGTGTGCGGTTTATTTGCTTGTAATTGTATGATTATCATGCGATTTCAGGCTTATTTTCGGCTTGAAATGGTATTTGTGATAATTCAATGGCTTGATGGGTGAAAAGTGGCTGTATGGACGTTTAAATGCTTTGTATGATAAGGATTATTGTTGTTTATGGCAGCAATCCTAACATGATAGGCTGTGGGTGCAAAGGGTATCGTCCGGTAGGTTTACATACTTTTTCGGAGATTTTATTCTAGGAAAGCGCCTATCTAATCTATCCATACGTCAACTTAATTTTTCAGCCCCGAACCGAACATAGTAAGGTAGGGGTGCATTTAAATTTCCCATATATTTACTACCCTATATCACCATATACCTCTGTACAGAGCACCTATTCTTATTACACATTTATTTTAGTAGCTAATAAAATACTTAATTATCTCAACTAATGCTCCACTTGCCACCCCTTTAAATATATCCGAAAGAAAACTTTGCGAATTCTTTTGTAAAATATTTTTTAAACCTTCTTTGTCTTTACACATTGCATAACCAAGTGCTTCTTTACAGACAAAATATTCCTTCGATGATTTTGGCAATTTTCCTGATACTTCTATCAATTCATCTTGAATTGTTCCCCAGTCAATTTCATCCTTAGAGTCTTGGATTGTTACTTTATTGTTACTGCCAACAGTTATTGGACTATTATCTAATGAATTATTTCCTTTTATATTAATATGTACAGACATTAATTTACCTCATTTTTGTCTCCAACAGTTACTGGTGAATTGTATAATTTGCAGTTATCAAAATCTATTTTGATTTTTTGTGATGAATGATTATTAATACAATATTCTAACACCTTAATCACTTTTTTTAGAAACTTCAAATTTTCACAATGAATATAATAAACCGCTCCTGAGTTCAAATAGATATACAAATATCTTTCCTCTTTGTTAAAATTATAGTCATTAAATAGATACAAAATTATGTATGCACCACCAAAACAAATACAAAATGCACCTATTACTTTGAGTATTGTAATTGTTGCAAATAGTACTATTATCCCAAGTATACATAATCCAAGCGACCATAATTGAAACTCTGGTTTAGGAAGTGGCTCTGCACAAATATGCGAGATATTACTGATTTGAAGTAAAGACTCATTAAAAGATATTGTGTTTTTTTCTATTCTAAAATCATTAGTACTAATCATCTTTTCTTTATCCATTTTATAACCCCTCGTATATTATTCATAATAATTATGCATGTAAAAAATCACCATACTTTATTTATCTTTTACTAAAATAATACATTTTATTACATTTTATGTAAACAGTTCAATTATTCTATTTAGCATTACCTATTATTCATAATTCGCAAAAAATAAGGCACACCAGATAAGTCTCCCTATCCGATATGCCTTATAATAAATCACCCTACTAATCCATTACCCAAAATATGTTTTATTCCGCTCCCTCTTTACCGATTCTATCCCCTTATCAAGCAATCTTCTATTCCGATCCATAAAAGCATCCCATGATTTACTATCTTCTTCTTTTTTCTCCGCATTCCTGATCCCCCTGTTTACTGCACTTACCACTTCTTTTGTCCTGTATGCTTCTTCTGACTTTCTCTGTACACCCTCTTCATGGATATTCTGTAAAATCTGATTATGTTTCTCTTTCTGCTGATTTTCTCTCGCCATTGCTTTTTCAATATAGGAATTGAGAAGGTTGCTACTATGTTGCACTCTTTCCCTCTCGGCTTCTTCTCTTTTATCCATTTCAATCCTGTTTGCCCTTAACCTGTCACGTTCTTTGCGGTCACGCTCCGCACATACGGATTTAATCATGTTTAATGATGATTCTGTTGTATTCGTTTTGTTCATTGTAAAAAATCCTCCAATCTTAATATCTCAATAAGTTCTTTTCTACTTCCATCTCTGCTTCAAGCTGTACTCTTTTTTCATTGATTCTGCATAATTCCTGATTATCACGGTTGATATGCGCTATGGTTTCCTCCGTATCTAAACGGTGAAACTTCTCCGCATATTCATCCTCAATCAATCTGGTTTTAATTCTTCTTTCAAAATCTGTCATCGTTAAATGTCCTCCTAAAATTAATCTTCTATATATGGTTGTACTTCTACTCTCAACAGTGCATCATATACCTTTTTGGGAACCTTATTTTTATATTTATCTGCCATAATCAGTATATCAGCCTGTTTATGCCTTTTATATTCTTCAAATGCTTCTTCCGGCGTTTCCCAATAAGAAAGCCTTATTACTTCATCATGTCCGCATGGTCTTATCTCTCCATAATACATTTTCATTCTGCTGTCATACCTTACGCCTAAAGGCAGATCCATTCTTGCCGTCTTCCATTTAGGCAATCTATGCTTTTTGCAATTGGAAAGCATAGTATTTAATGTCTGTGGAATGATACAGCATTTATCTGGAGCATATTCCTTATTGCCGGGAAACAGTAAATCTTTATCAACTGCCATTGATTCACCGTCACATTCGTAATATTCAGAACTCCACCACTCCGCAAAAGAATCCTTATTATATCTCCATAAATTACACATGGATGAACCGTTATCGTCTATATAGCAACGTATATAAATACCGTTCCAAATTGAATATGCCACATTGGATTTTAGCGTGATATATGGTATGTATTCCTGCTGTCTGCCTAATTCTTCTAATAGCAGATTACCACAGTTCAAGTCACGATATTCTTTATTATCTACCCATACAAGATTCCTGTAAAAACAGTTTTCTATATCTCTATCAATATGCCATATCCTTTTATATTTACTGGCATTTTCAAGGAAATGCTCTGCTACTAACTTGTCTGTATATGTTTCTATCTTCTTTTCAGTACCGCTGAGTGTAAAATGTGCATAGCCTGTTTTGTGCATATAAAATTTACCATGCAGATTATTTACTAATCTTCCATGGTTACTAATCCAGTAATTGCTTGTACCATTTACCAATACAAATACTTCATCATCAGCAATTAATTCTATTCCTGATTTCTTAATATCCAATACACGTTTATCTGCTATGGATAGATATTCTTTAAATTCTTTTCTCTGTTTTGATTTCTTCTTAGTGCTCATTGTTACTTATAATACTTCCTTTCGATATGTCTTTTAGATAACTCACCACAATTTTGTGGTCAGCTAATAATTGAGCATCCCGATTGTATGCTCCGAATCCTATTCATAATAAAAGAGAGCCCAGAACAAGACTCCCTGATTAATTCAATATTCAGTTGTAGGTTTACGCCAAAATTGGGGCATCTCAATTCTGCGAAAACGTTATATAGCGGCACCAAAACGGGAGACGCTGACTTCCCCAGCTTGTAGGGGGAAATAATAGAGATATTTTCTAAGCCGTTTGTATCGGCTTAGGATTAGTCCACGATAGACTAATTCATAATGATTGCAGTTGTACCACCGTGGGGCAACCTTTTACACACTTCTAAGAAAAACTCATCCCCTTACAGGTGTTGAGTTTGAACCAACTGTTTTAAACTTTCACCAGACATTATATATATTGAAATTAATTCAATTATTTTGCCTGTAAACGATATAAAGCTTTGATTAATTTGAATAGTAAGGGTATTCAGTAAAGATTTGTAAGAAATAAATTTCTATTTGAGAACTCACATCTTGTGAAATTAGAAATTCTTTCGACCACTTATGGGCGAACCATAACAAAATTTCTCCTTTTGATTTAGTTATGGACAAATCTGTCCAAATGTACAGCCGTACTTGATGTACACTTGTGTAACAACCGTACCTATAAGTACACACCAATTCCCCGCTAGGAAGTCAAATTAATTGACATCTGAAATAATACCCTGATTCAAACCGAAATTATTAGGGTTTGATTTTCTAAAGTTGCATTTAACAACTTTTGAATTTACCTGCTTTCAAGGATGTAAATATTCTATACTCCCTTTACTATCCCACAATGAAGGTAACTGACAGTGACCTCCACTTCTTCCAATCGGACTAATCGGCAAATAACCGTATATTTCAAAGAATACGCTTGTAATAAGTATGTCGTGAAATGCGACACACCTATGAAAGCCGGAAACCCCGACCCTATGGAAATATTTCCACAGGGTAAACTTTTCGGTACTTATTTTCAATAATGTTCCGCAAAGGACACAATACAGATTCCCTTCAAAGGGATATCGTGAAACACTATAGCCCTATTGATTGTCAGATAACTAATTGAACACAGTTATCCATAGGGTGGTATGTCGTGAAATGCGACACACCTAATCAAATAAGTGTAGAATCGCACTTACCTTGAATCTGGGGTGGCGTTTTGACACCCCAGACCGGCTCCGTCAATTCTGTCGAAGCGCATCAATACAGATCATCTATATCAATACAATCCAAATCTTTTCCTGTAACGCCAAATAACCCATGATTATATTCACCATGAGATTCATTTTTGCATAGGTCATTATGACCCACGCAATCCGTATTTGCTAATGGTAGGTTCATTTGAACCTCACCCTTTGTAGGCATATCCAGTATTTCTTCTACAGAGAAATTATGTTCCATAGAGACAGGTTCTCCCCAGTTATCATTAGATACTATATTTCCAGTATTAATATTTCCAGGAACAGAACTATCCTTTACAAACAAATACTCATATTTATAGAAAATATCTTCTGGAACAATCTTATCAAGAAATTCTTCGCCAGAATAACCTTTTTCTATTGCCTGTTTATAATTCTTCTCATTCTGCTGATTCCTGTAATGCACATACCTATATATACGCCTTACTTCTTTCTTAGGGTACTCCGTTCCGTATTTAACCATGCAGTAATATTTCTGCATAAGTGATCTACTTTCATTTGCCCTCTTATCAACAGCATCTTCCCCAAGTTCAAAATTTTCTCTGTTAACAGCATAACCAATAATCAACTCTTTATCTTTAAATCTTCCATAATGATTAGGCAAATTTTTTAACTGTCCTTTTTCATCACGTAACATCACACTATGCCTGAAAATGTAAATAAGCTCATTATCCTCTAACAGATGATTGTATTTATCATAAGTAGTATAAGAAGTCACACCACAAAGAGAACCTATATAATCATTTGTCATAAAACCTACAAAATTATAATATTCCTTTCCCATTACATCATAATATGTCGCACTGTAATTTACAGTACTAAGCATACACATAAAATATCTCAATACAGAAAACTTATCCAATCTACTATCCAAATTCATAATTTTGTGAATTTCATCAGATTCAATAACTACAAAGAAAGTTTTATCTTTGCTACTGTCGGAATGATTATCTATAATGAGATTACTAATATCAAGAACATAATCCTTATCTGCATTATTGGTTGCAACCTCTATGTATTCCTTTATAATCAGTTCATTTAATCCGTCAGACAATCTTTCCGTATATTTGCGGCTAATTATGATATTGTCCGTCAACTGGAAAACTAACAATTTAATATTTACATAATATTTATTGGTATTCAAATTCTGTATCATTCTCAATGCTGTATATGCAGCTATAGCATTTGGAGATAATTTTTTATCACTTATAATTTTACTGTCTAAAAATATATCCATAATAATATAAATTCCTTTCTTAAAAATAAACAACCAGCAAACCATAAAAATATGTATCATCTTGCATAATTGCAAGTGATGTTAAGTCTTTATTACTAATTAATCATTAATACTAATAGCACTCCACGTTAATACATTTTTTTGTACCAACCACTTGATTTTTTTCAAGTGCAGAAAACAATTTTTTGTACTAACGTGGAGTTCGGTTATTTTCAGTACCTTGTGAGGCAAGCAAGCGGATATCATCTAACACTTTTACATACCTGCTGTTTACACAAAATACATGAAATACATTTCCTGTTTTGTCATGTTTTCCACACCCAATAGGGAATACTCCCCGCTTAAATAACTGGTTACATTCTTCAATGTCATAATTGTATGTGTACTTTTTGCTGCTCATAAAATAGACCTCCAATGTTTAAAATAATCATCATAATAATACTTCTCTCTTTATATTTCTCTTTTTTCTATGTGACCTCCCATTTCGGGACATCACATAATATATTTCTCTGTTTGATTTGTATAAAAGACCACCCAAAACAGCGCGGTCTTTTATATCGTTTACGTTTTCAAATATTCAGTTTTCATTATCATTTATTGGAATCTCATTGTGCAGAATTACACAGTGAAACGGTTAATAATTATTAGATTTTCTTGAATTTCGGTCTTTACAGTTTATTTTGATTGCTCTGTAATGGCAATTATTTATAATTAGACACGGGAACTTTCCCTTTGCTATTTTCAACCACCACCAAATAGTTGTCGTTAAATTTCACTCGTCACCAAATGGTTGTCAATCATTATTATTACTATTTTCAGTATAAACCAGATAATCAACCGCTTTCTTTATCCTTGCCATCTCATTTGAATATATCCTATATGCTGCATTCTTTGCTAATTCCATAGAATCATACTTTTCAGGCTTTAATCTCCTGATACTTCCTTTGCCAAAAGAATAAAGACAATGCTTATTTTCTTCTGCTTCATGATTAATGCGGAATTCTATTTTAATCCATCCGCATAAATTGATTTCACAATGGCTGCATACAATTATGTTATCTGATACGACATCTTTCCATTCTAAATCTTTGAATTGCATATAATGTCTCCTATACTATTTCTCTCTTAACGGACACCATTCAGAGCTTCCTTCCGGCAAATCCCCTACACCCAACTTCCCCATATCGTCAATTCTGTCTTCATGATCACAATAATAAATTTTCTTACCGTAATCGTACATCCTCATAAATTCGCATTCAACGCAGTTTGGTTCCTTATTCATCAATTTCATATGTATCATTCTCCTCCAGAATTTCATCTATTTTATCAGCCAACGTATCACTTGCATAAAACTTCATCTTCTTATGTTCGGGCACAATACCTTCCTCCCCGCTTAAAGGCACTCTGCCTTTTCTCTCTTTAGCGGTTTTCATCTCAAACCTGCCAAATCCTACTATCATCACCTTTTCATCTTTACTCATATAGTCCATAAGCGTTTCAATAAATAATTCCAAACCTCTTTTTGCATCTTTCTTTGTAATACCGCCAATTTCTGCCATCCTGTCTGTAAACTCTTTCTTCAATACTGCCATTGTATTTCTCCTTTCTTTCTGATTTCTCAATCATCACATTTCTTTTGTGATAATCTCCTACACGCTTCTTTTAGACGTTCACCCATCATAAATCTGATTCTATATCGTGCTGGTACAATATTCTCTTTTATATTGTTGAATCCATTTGCATTTAATTTGACTGCTTTATAGTATTTAGGCTCCATTTTGATATAATTATTTATCTTAATCGAATTACCATCCTCTATAGCTTCAGATACTACTTCCCAAAAAGCATCTAATACATTCGCAATAATCTTCTGTGTGTATTTTAGATGATATTTTCTTTTATACTTTTTGCCATTACCACCTATGGTTATCTTTTCATCAATCAATTTCTCTGATATCTTATCTATAATATCCTTTTTATGTAATTCGTTACTCATTTTTCATCCCCTAACTGCTTTTTTGTAAAAGCTGTTGCCGCCTGATTTAGCTTTGATCCTGCTTTGAAATACACTCGATAATGTTCTGGAACAATCATTTCTCTATTTTCAGCTACATTTCTTGACTTTCGCTCTGCCATATACTTTGTACCTATTGTTGCGTAACCATTGAGATTTACAGAATCACCATTTGAAAGCGCATCTATAATAACGTCCCAGAATGCAGACACAATATTTTCAACATCTTCCTGTGTATACTTTTTATTTCTATATTTCAATAAGTCTACAACACGTTTTATTAATCCAGGTCTAATAATCTTTTCATTCATTATCTTTTCTCCCTTAAAATTATTCTGTTTTTTCTTCTTCCTTTCTTATGTTCTCACCGAAAATCCTTTGCTCTTTAAATAATCTACCGCTAACTTCAAAAGTTCCCCGTTATTTACTGTATTGTCCATAGTATCCTGCCACACATGGGGCTTGTGGTCTACTTCTATGCCGCCATGCTTACCGTCATCAGCCCACTTTACCACCTGATATCCGGTCACGTTCCTATATCCGGTCAAAGAATCATAATCAATATACACACTTGCCTTTGCACCGTCCTTATACGGCTTTGCTTCTACTTTCACAGCCGAATAAAGGAAGTCTTTTGTCCTCTGGTAGCTTGCCGGGTCGTATCCCTCATAATAATCCAATAGAAAATAATTCAGATTTTCATATACTCTGTCTGCCAACTTGTCAGTCATTTTTAACAGTGTCGGCTGTAATGCTTTCGCTAACTCTTTCATGTTTTTTACGTGCTTTGCCATGTCTTCCGTTCCTTTCCGGTGCCTCAATCACCATAATATTTTTTGCGTTGTAATCGCTCCTGTCATTCTGGAATGGTTTAAAGAACACACAATATTCTGAGTCAATGTATTCTCCATTCAACTTTGATTGATGGATAAAATATGTGTTGCCATCTTCTCCCTGGATAAATCCGAATTTCCTGTCATGGAAATATTTTGTTACCTTTCCGTACAATAATCAGACCTCGTTTTTGATTTGTTATTTTTAGTTGTTATTGGACATGAAATTGTCATTTTAAGTTATGTGGGATTTGTGCGCTATGGATAATTACAGAATGCCTCTGTAGTGCCTTGTGGGGCTCATACAGGCGGTTTAAGAGTGGATGTGTAACAAACTACTGTCTAGCAAATTAAGACACTAAAATAAGCCCACTATCAATCATATTTCTATAACTGATAATGGACTTATGCATGTGTCCAATTATTAAATTATCATATTAAGGCTCTCAACAATTCATTTTGTGTAAAAATGGTGTAAATTCATTTATTTACCCCTCACAAATGCCCTATTTATCACATTTTCAAGAATAGGAATTTCACCCTGCCCCGAAGAACTTTTCTTTATTTACATATGCCAGAATACCACGGAAATACAGAAAAATCAAGGGGATTTGGGAATTTCTATGGGATTAATTTCTTACCAAAATATGCTTTTCTTCACGTAAATTCCCATAAGTTCACATACATTTACTTGAAAATGGTGTAAATTTTGGTGTAAATTCTAAGCCTGCTTCTTCCCTATTTTTGTTAAGGTTTTCCAGCTTATTAAGCTCCCTTTTTACCCTCCCCATATCTACATGGTTGTATACCCGCATCGTAGTTCTGATATCAGTCTGCCCCATCAGATATTGAAGTACCTTAATATCACAGCCAGATTCCGCAAACCGGCAACACGCTGTATGCCTTAAAATATGTGGGCTTACATTAGGAAGTTGCACCTCTCTCTCATTGTTCATTTCTACAATGGATTTCATCATTCTCCTTATGCTATTATGATTCATGCATCTTCCGGTCATATGGGAAACAAACACAAAATCTTTATACCCGTCCACATTATAATCAGGCTCTTTCTTTGTCATGAGCCACACTTTTTTCTGTTCGATAAACAAATGGTATAACTCGTCTGTCATCGGAATACTTCTATTACCGGCATTGGTTTTAGTGTCATTTGCATATAGCTTCATATACCCCTGCATTTTCCGGTACTGTATCTGGTGATTTACATGAAGTATTCTTTTGTCCATATCAATATCGTTCCATGTAAGTCCGATTACTTCGCTTATACGCAGTCCTGTATGAAGCATTATTGCATACATTGGATAATACCTTTTCATCCTTGGGCGCATATTAATCCTATCCAGAAATTCTTTTTCTTCTTCAAAAGTAAGAGCATATTTTTTCTCAATATCATCTGTATACTCTCTGGTACATCCATCAGCCGGATTTTTGGCAATGACATTATCATCACAGGCTAATTGTAATGCGGGACGAATTATTTTGTGGATAATCTTTATCGTACCTATACTCAATCCCTGTTCCGTGAGGTAATTATAAAAAAGCAGTATATCAGATTTTCTTATCTCTATCACTTTTGTCTTTCCCAACTGGCTTTCTCTAATTACATGCTCAAAATAATATTTATAATTTTCTCTTGTTGAATTTGCAAGGCTTACTTTTGTTTTCAGATATCTTTCAATCTGTTCATTTAATGTATAGGTCTTTCTGGATATGCCTAAAGCTATTTCTCTTTCTATCTCTTGTTCCATATTCCTTAGCTCAACCAGTGTACGGGCATAAATACACTCCCTTTTACCACTGTTATTCAGCCAACGGTACATATATGTATTATCCTGTCTTTGTGTCTCCCCTTTCTTTAATACTTTTCCTTGTCTATCCTTTCTTCTGTTTGCCATATGCCTGCTCCTTTCATCTAAAAAGAGCCTTAATATGATATTAAAATTGTACCATATCAAGCCTCCTGCTTCTATCTCTTTTATATTGAAAATTCTCTTTCGATATATTCATCAAATTTTCTGCGTTTTATCAATCGTTTATTTCCAATCCATAACACAAATGGACAATTATCATCATTTGAAATCTCTCTGATTTTATTGACTCCTATATTTGAATATTCTGAAGCTTCTTCTACTGTCAAATTCAATTTTTCCCAAATCGGCACACCACTGATTGTATTTTTATTGCTCAATAGATATCAATCCCCTTTAATACAATTTATTTAAAAAGGTACTGCCATAATCACAACAGTACCTTATATCACATCTCTATATTCAATTTTTTCATAATTTATTATCCACGTTATATAAGGAACCTGACACTGCACTTTTGCAGAAGCAGATTCACATCGACTTTGTTTATAGTTGCATTTTTTATATTATTTTCTTCTGCGTGAATTACTGTTACTTGTATTTCCTATCACACCACAGATATGAATTTTATTTAATTTTCCCATAGGTTCTTTTACCCATATTGACTGCCCGATTCTTAATGTTATCCCCGGTATACAGCATTGTATTGTTCTTTCGCTTCCAGCTCTGTCTAATACCACATATCCCTTTGGAGTTATTTCTTTAATGATTGACTCGTATGTAATGTCACAATTAACCGCTTTCCTGTCAATTGCATATTTGATAGTCTTTAAAATTTCATCTGCTATATTGTTCATTTTAGTATTTGTTCCCCCTTTATCATTGATTGTTCGGAATAAAGTAGTTCATGCAAAATTTCTGCAAAAGTCTGGCAGCATTCCTTTCTTATTTCATTCCCATATGCCGTGACAAAATCTACTATCATCCTTACTCCATTATTTTGTGATTCTTTAACAATATCCGATATGTTTTGTTTCAGTTCTCCCGAATTATCTATTGCAATTTTGTTACATCTGTCAAATACTAAATCAATTAATTGGTCTTTTTCTAACTGCTTCATCGTTCTTCTCCTTTATTTTTAATCCCGAAAACTGGTTATGTAACCAATTCCCGGGCATATATTTTATATCTCTACCATTTCACCTGAGACCTCTTCATGGCTAAGGACTGTAAATCTTTCATAAGCGCATCAGCAGAAGTGGCGTTTGTAACATTGGGCATTGTGATATTGAATACGTTATTCACTGGCTGTTGAACATTCCTATTATTAGTGACATTATTAACATTACTTACATTGCCGTTATTTGAACCCATCTCAATCATTCGCTTTATATTATCTGCTATTATATGCGTTGGCTGTGTCAGTGCCTTAAATGAATGCTCTAAATTAGCATTAATCTTTTCCAGTTTTTCATAAGCTTCTTTTACTGAAAAATTAGGGTCTGTCTGCGCACGTTTGGCAATTGACTTCTGTTGCAGCATATGGATGTATTCCAGCGGAGTAATAAATGTTTCGTCTTCGTGGGCA
>CAJUHN010000022.1 GCA_910585935.1 uncultured Lachnospiraceae bacterium
AATTTAGTGTCCGTTACGTCTGGAACGGAGCGAAAGCGCGGCTTCGGTGGAATACGTCCTTGCCGTAGCGCCCCCTTTTGCCTATAGTATTTATTTATGCAGTTTGTTCAAATTGTGAATTGTATAGAGAAGCATAAAAACCATTTTGTTCTATCAACTCTTCATGATTTCCTTGTTCTATGATATCTCCATCTTTCATCACTAAAATAAGATCTGCATCTCGTATGGTAGATAAACGGTGTGCGATGATAAAACTCGTTCTGCCTTTCATTAAATTATCCATCGCTTTTTGTATGATCACTTCTGTTCTTGTATCTACAGAACTGGTCGCTTCATCTAAGATCAAAATTCGATTATCCGCTAAAATAGCTCTAGCAATTGTGAGAAGCTGTTTTTGTCCTTGAGAAACATTGCTCGCATCTTCATTTAATTCCATCTGATACCCATCTGGCAGCGTTTGAATAAAATGATGTGCATGTGCTGCTTTTGCTGCTTCTATGACTTCTTCGTCTGTAGCGTCCAAACGACCATAGCGAATATTTTCCATAATTGTTCCTTTAAATAACCAAGTATCCTGTAATACCATACCAAATGCTTCTCTTAACTCTGCTCTGTCAAAATCTTTAATATTATACCCATCTATCAAGATAGCGCCAGAATTTACATCATAAAAACGCATTAATAACTTCACCATAGTAGTCTTTCCTGCACCAGTTGGTCCTACAATCGCAATCTTTTGTCCCTGTTTTACTTTAGCATTAAAATTGTTAATAATGATTTTATCTGGATAGTATCCAAAATGTACTTGTTCAAAGGTAACTTCTCCTTTAATATCCTCGATTGTCACTTTTCTGGATATTTCTCTTGTCATGCCATCTGCTTCCTTCTTTTGCTCTATCAGTTTCGCATGATTTTGTGCTGTCTGTATTTCTTCCTCTTCTTCTAAAAATTCAAATACTCTCTCGGCAGCGGCTGTAGTGGACTGAAGCATATTTGAAATTTGAGCAATTTGATTAATAGGCTGTGTGAATTGGCGTACATATTGAATAAAAGATTGGATATCTCCGACTTCTATCACTTTCTTAATATTCAAATATCCGCCTAATACTGCTACTATCACATATCCTAAGTTTCCAACAAAATTCATGATAGGCTGAGCCATGCCAGAGAAAAATTGTGATTTCCACGCTGATTGATACAAGATATCATTTGTTTCTTGAAAACTTTTCAGGGCTGCCTCTTCCTGATTAAATAATTTCACCACATTATGTCCGCCGAATACCTCTTCTATCTGTCCATTTACATGCCCTAAATATTCTTGTTGACTTTTAAAATAACTCTGAGAATGTTTCATAATGATTCCAATCAATATGGCTGAAATCGGGAGCATTAGCAAAGCTATCAATGTCATAAGCGGGCTTATTGTGAGCATCATGATGAGTACTCCAATTAAAGTAGCAATGGCTGAAATTAATTGTGTAATACTTTGATTTAAACTCTGTCCTAAAGTGTCCACATCGTTTGTGATTCTAGAAAGAATTTCTCCATAGGTTCTAGTATCATAATAATTCATAGGCAGACGATGAATTTTCTTTGAAATTTCATCTCTAAATTGAAAGGTAATCTTCTGTGTGACGCCTGCCATAATATAGTTTTGTATATAATTAAATAACGCACTAATACCATATAAAACTAATAGCAGAATTAAAATTCTTTTGATTTTCTCAAAATCAATCCCACTTCCACCATTTACTTTACTGGTTAATCCTTCAAATACAACAGTAGTCGCTTTTCCTAATATCTTAGGTCCGAAAATAGAAAAAATCGTACTTCCTACTGTAAATATCATGACAATAATAATAGCAGTATGATATCGGTTTATATATTTTATTAATTTTCCCAATGTTCCTTTAAAGTCCTTTGGCTTTTCTAATCCATGCATACCGCCGCCATGTCCATGTCCCATAGGTCCTGCCATCAACTCTCACTCCTTTCTGATACCTTTCCTTTTTTCTCTAATTCTCCTTTTGATAATTGGCTCATTGCAATCTGCTGATATACTTTATTATCTTCCATTAATTCTTCATGTGTACCCATCCCCACTATTTTTCCATCTTCTAATACAATAATTTTTTCTGCATGAATGATAGTACTAATTCTCTGTGCTACAATCAATACGGTTGCTTCAGAAACTTTTTCTTTTAATGCTTTTCTAAGAGTGATATCTGTTTTATAGTCAAGTGCAGAAAAGCTGTCATCAAAAACATAGATATTTGGATTTTTTGCAATCGCTCTGGCGATAGAAAGTCTTTGTTTCTGTCCTCCAGAAACATTTGTGCCACCCTGTGCGATTCCAGTTTCATAGCCTTCTGGTTTCGTTTCAATAAATTCTGTCGCTTGTGCGATAGCCGCTGCTTCTTCCATCTTTTCATTAGATATATCAGGTGCACCAAATTTTAAATTAGAAGCGATTGTTCCAGAGAACAAAATTCCCTTTTGTGGTACATATCCAATTTTTCTTCTCAGTTCTTTCATATCCATCTGCCGGATATCCACTCCATCTATTGTGATTTTTCCCTTTGTCACATCAAATAAACGAGGTATCAACTGTACTAAAGTAGATTTTCCGCATCCTGTGCTGCCAATAATAGCTGTAGTTTCCCCCGATTTTGCAGTAAAATCAATATCTGTCAGAGCACATTCTTCTGCTCCCGGATATTGAAAAGAAACATTCTCAAATCTCACTTCTCCCTTTTGTATTACATCTTTCTTAGGATTTTCTGGATTGTGAATCACTGTTTCACTCTTTAAAATCTCATCAATACGATCTGCTGCTACAGAAGCTCTTGGAAGCATAACAGAAATCATTGTGAGCATCAAAAAAGACATCACAATCTGCATCGTATATGTGATAAATGCCATCATATCCCCAACTTGTAATTGTCCTAAATCAATTCCATGAGAACCTACCCAAAGAATTAAAACTGTGATTGCATTCATAATAAACATCATAGCAGGCATCATAAACGACATGGTACGTGTAGTGAATAATTGTGTCTTCATTAAATCGCGGCTCGCACTGTCAAATCGCTTTTCTTCATGTTTTTCTCTGCTGAAAGCTCTGATAACTGGTATTCCTGTCAAAATTTCGCGGGAAACTAAATTAAGCCGATCCACTAACTTTTGCATACTCTTAAACTTAGGCATTGCTACTTGCATCAATATCATCACCATAAACATGATGACTCCCACTGCCACAGCGATAATCCATGTCATAGAAGCATTGGTATGAAATACTTTTATGATACCGCCGATTCCCATAATAGGTGCATAAGCCACGATTCTAAAAAGCATCACTAAAACTTGCTGCACTTGTTGAATATCATTTGTACTTCTAGTAATTAAAGAAGCGGTAGAAAATCGATTCATCTCCTCACTGGAAAATCCTACTACCTTTTGAAAAACCTGATTTCTTAAATCTCTGCTGGTTCTCGCTGCTAACTTCGCAGACAAATATCCCACCAAAATAGCTGCGACCATAGTCAGAAGTGCTAATGCTATCATACGCCCTCCGACATTTCTTAAGTAATTCATCTGCACTTTATCTAATGCAATACCAATATTTTGATATTCTTCCTGTAAAAAGCTGATTGCCATAGATTCTAACATAGTATCAGAAGAAACTGTCATCTCTTTTACTATATTTTCCTTCATCTGAATCAAGTTTTCCTTTGGAAGGCTAGATAAAAGGGTGAAGAAATCAATTTCTGTATTTTCTTCTATTTGCATAGCACCTAATATCTGCTTTCGCATTTGTTCTGCCTGTTCTCCTTGTGAAGTGAATAATAGATATATCGTTTCTGCTGGAGCTAAAATCTCTTTCAGTTTTTCTATCTGTGCCTCTTTCTCTTCTTTCTTTAATCCTGTATCATTTAAAATATATAAATTTTCTTCTGAAAGCTTTGGATAAGCTTTCTGATACTTTTGATATTCCTCTTCTTTAATTTTTGTTTTATCTAATAGAGTATATTCTGCTAATACTGTTTGTTTTTGTTCCTCTGTTAAAAATAAAGAAAGATTTTCCATAGAGGTTCGTCTTATCACATCTGGAACGGAATTTTCAATCCCTCTATATTGAATTCCCACATCTACAATATTAGAGGTATATTCCGGCAAAGCTAATTCACAATTTGCCTGAATAAATAGAAGTAAAATAATTGCCAGTATGATGTACCACGATTTTTTCGCAAATTTTAAGATTTTAATCATATTTCCTCCATTTCTCTGCTCATAATATCATAAACTTTTTCTAGAAGTTCTATTAACTCTTTCATATTTTCCTCCCCCATTTCTGTTACAATATGGTTAAAACTGATCTTTCTTTTTTCATTAGCTTTATGAAGCATCTCCTTTCCTTTCTCAGAAAGAATTAAATACGTAATCCGTCTATCTTCCTTACTATTGATCCGACATAGATAACCTTTTTCTTCTAAAATCCGTGTGAGTTTAGAAACCGCTGACATACTACATTCCATATCTTCTAAAATTTCAGAAGCAGTTACTCCTATCATAGATAACCCTTTCTGTTGCTTCTGCCTCATACAATTTTCTATTGTATATAACATAAAAAATTCTGCATGAGGAAGTTCTGTATATTCCTTATGCCTTTTTTTCAATATGCGAAACTTATTCATCATAGCAAGGAACTCTTTTTCTAATTCGTCCACCAAATCCCTCCTCTTCATTGGATTAATTAGTTGAATATCTCAATAGTTGTGATATTCAACTATTAAGAATACAAGTATTTTCTATTATATAAAAAAAATACCAAAAGTAAAGATATTTTATCCATATTTTTCTAAATTTTTAGAAATAATGTCCATTATTTTATGCCTTCTTTTTACTTTTTTTTCGTTTTATTCATAGTTTTTTATATTTCATTATTTTTCTATTTCTTGTTATAGTTTCGTTTGATTTATAGTTAAAGGGGACGCTCCAGCAAGGCACTATTCCAACGAAGTCGCGCTTTCGCTCCGTTCCAGACGTAGCGGTACTAAATTCGCAGCCCATAAAGGACTGCTCATTAAGTACCGACGTCTTCCAAGGGACTTCTTTTGGAATAATGCCTTGCCTCCGCTAGTTAGTAGGCTGTTCTACTTTTTGAAAAGAAAAAGAGGGTAATATTATAAGTTTTATCATATGTGGATAGAATGTTTATCGAATTTTTCCTTGGTGATATAAAAAACATGGTGCTAGCACTATGGGTAGATAAGAAGAAAATTGGTATTTTGCTGTTGGCTCTATTTTGGCTTTTGGCTTTAAAATTTTTCGGAACAGTAAATGTAGGGATAAATTGGATAATATAAAGAAAAACAAGTAGGTGAACGCAAAAAAACATTCAAATTTTATTTCCGAGAACTCATAGATTAGAGCAGCCAACAACCTAGCGAAGGCAAGGAAGTATTCCATAAGAAGCCCCTTGGAAGACGTCGGCACTTAATGAGCAAACCTGCAAAGGTTTGGCGAATTTAGTACCGCTACGTCTGGAACGGAGCGAGAGCGCGGCTTTGATGGAATACTTCCTTGCCGGAGCGACCCTTTGATTCCCAAATGACCGAATTGTAACTTAAAAACATCAAAAATGATATATCATACTTTCTTTTTTATAAGATTTTTGGTAAAATAAAAATACCTGTAAAGGATTTTAAGGGTAATGTGTAGGTATCATTAGAAAAGGAGTATAGAGGAAATGTGATTTCCTTAAAGATTTATTATGAATGATTTTTCTACTTTGATAAGAGCGGAACATATTTCAAAAAAATATGGTCATAAAGAAATTTTATCTGATATTTCTTTTTGTATTGCGAGAGGAGAATGTATTGGAATTTTAGGAAAAAATGGCTGTGGAAAATCTACGCTATTAAATATTCTTTCTGGAACTCTATCCTCTAGTTCTGGAAAATTTTTTTATCAGGAACAAAATTTATTACAATTTCCAAAGCTATTTTCCCGCTATATTGGATATGTTCCACAAGAAAATCCTCTGATGGAGAATCTATCTGTTTTTGATAATTTGCGCTTTTGGTATGCAGGAACGGGAAAAAATCTGAAAGAAGAACTGAAGCAGGGAATATTAGAAAAATTTGGTTTATATCATTATCTGAAATATCCTGTTTCTAAATTGTCAGGAGGTATGAAAAGAAGATTGAGTATCGCCTGTGCTCTAGCAAAAAATCCCCCTGTTTTGCTTTTAGACGAGCCGGGAGCTTCTCTTGATTTTTCGTGTAAAGAAGATATCAAAAATTACCTTTCTTTTTATCTGTCCTGTGGCGGAACAATTTTACTCACAAGCCATGAAGAAGGAGAGATAAAACTCTGTAATCGGACATTTTTATTGACAGAAGGGACTATTCTTCCTTTTTCAGATGAAAAAGAAGGAAAGCCTTTTGATAAAACACTTTTTTTAGAAAGGATAAAAGAAAATTTATGAACTGGCGCTCAAAGAAATTATTTGTCTATCTACAATTACAATTAAAAAATGCCTTTCTCTTTGTTCCTAAAGTCTTTCTTATTTTTATGATATTCGGTGGACTGCTTTTCGGTATTGGAATATATGGAAATCAAATTTTATCTAAAAATTCCTCTATCGAAAAACTTTCTATCGCTGTTGTGTTCCCCAAAAAAGATTATCTCAGTTCTATGACTTTTTCTTTTCTAAATAAAATGCAAAGTGTGAGGGAATTATTAACATTTGTTCCAATGGAAAGAGAAGAAGCTTTTGATCAGTTAAAAAAAGAAGATGTTTTTGCAGTTGTGGAAATTCCAGATTTATTTATAGATGGAATTTTAAATGGCACTAATGTCCCCGCTAAAATTT
Source organism: uncultured Lachnospiraceae bacterium (assembly GCA_910585935.1). GTDB lineage: Bacteria > Bacillota > Clostridia > Lachnospirales > Lachnospiraceae > MGBC136627. The sequence continues at coordinate 6,878 of CAJUHN010000022.1, forward strand.
CACTATCCGAAAAACACTCTCTGCAAAATATTCTATTTCGTACCCTATTAGATACAGGTGTTTCTATTTTAGGCACAGCACAGGCTGGAATTTATGCAGTAGACGATATTTTATTCTCCTATCAAATGTTTGATTCTATTCCTGAAATGGAAGAAGCATTAAATCAAATTTATCTTTCCTTTACCTTGAATCGAGATACCTATTTTAAATCAAAAAAAGTGGGACTAACCGATCATCTCTCTACAATTCAATTTTATGGGGTATCTTTTTGTCTGCTTTTGATTTTATATTCTGGTATGGCAATAGACAACTTCTTTAAAGAAAATGATTCTTTTGAAAAAAGTATAACACGAGAGGGACTACCCATTTTTTTTAGTCAGATCATCAAAGTTATTTCCCTCACTTTTTGCTATTGGATTCTTCTTATCCTCTGCTTTTTTATATCTTCTTTCTTTCCTGATATAAGAATCCACCTTCCACACCTTTCTATTTCTTTTTATTTTTTACTCTTTCCTTTTTTATTCAATGTGATCAGTTTTTTCTATCTGTTGCATGAAATTAGTCAAAAACCGAACAATTATATTTTGTTATTATGCTCCCTTTCCACCATCTTTTTATTTTGCAGCGGTGGAATTATTCCAAAACAATTTTTGCCAAGCTCTATTCAGAAACTAGGAATTTTTTTGCCTTCTTCTTTTTGGTTAAGCTATCTAAAAAAAATGGTGTTACATACCATCACCTTACCTATTATCTTCTTTTGTTTGATACTAGGAAGTTGTTTTTTTATACTAGCTCTTTTTTTACATTCTCTATCTAATCATAGATAATTTTTGAAGCAATTATCAGAAAGGACTTATCAAATGAAAGCACTTTTTATTCGATTTTATATTCTCTGTAAAAGACAATTAAAAAATTCCTTTTTTTTATTTCTTCTTTTCGGCTTCCCTCTTTTGGGGCTGGGAATCCACACTCTAGAAAAAATTTCCCAAGAAAAATCAGATACAATATCTATCGCTATTTATTGTGAAAACCCTGATGCCTTCACCCAAAACTGTTTGGAAGAACTCACTCATATTTCCTCCTTTCATTTTTATAAAGCAGAAAGCCTTGCCTCTTTAGAAACACAAGTATCTTCTGGATATGCAGAATGTGGTTATGTCTTTCCTAATAACTTTCATTCTATACTTTTAAGTGGAAATCCAAAAAGACAAATCACTCTTTATACCTCTCCTTCCACATTATTTGCCTCACTTTCTAAAGAAGTAGTTTTTGCTTGTATATTTCGTTCCTTTGCAAAAGATATCGCTATTTCCTATATAAAAGCAAGTCCTATTTTTGATTCCATCAGAGAAAACGCTATCCCTATGTTCTCTTTACAATATCAGTCTTATCTAAATGGAACAGAAGATACTTCTCTTTTTCATCTCATCTATGAAACTATTTCAATAACCAGAGAGCCAAATATCAACCCCTCCACCTTTGTTCCTATGCCCATCCGTGGAATTTTTGCCGTTCTTCTTTTTATAAACTCTCTGACTGCCACCACACAAACCTTAGAAGATAAAAGAAAAAAGCTTCCGATTTCCCTTCTCTCTTCTATCGGAATTTCCTTTCTTTTTCTCACACTTTCTGGCTGGTTCACACTATACCTAACTAAAAATTATACTTCCTTTTTTCAAGAATCTCTAACTGCTCTTTTCTATTTCCTCCTTTTATACATTTTTTGTATCCTCTTTTCTTATCTATGCAAAAATACATCTTTTATGACAGCCTCTATTCCTTTCTTTGCCCTAGGAAGCATGATTTTCTGCCCGATATTTATCAACCTTTCCTCCTTTCTTCCTATATTTTCTATCCTAGAAAAATTCTTCCTGCCATATTATTATATACATCTATTTTAACAGCAACAACACACTTTTTATATTACCTAAAGCAATCACAATCCAGCACTGGGAAAAAAGTATTCCAACGGAGCGAAAGCGCGGCTTCGTTGGAATACTTTTTTCCCAGTGCGTACCTCCCGATCAACTCAAATCAAAACCATCATATCCTTAACCTCATCCCTTTTGTATCCTTTTGTGTCAACTTTATCCTATCTATCAAAACCGCCTTTTCTTTCACAAAAATCTCTTTTTGTTCTACTTCCATCAAATATACTTCTATAATAAAATCTCTCTCTTTTAATTGTATCCCTCTCACTCCCACTGCTGTCTTTTTCTTTTCTGGAATTTCTTCTAAATAAAATCTTAAAAATATATTCTCCTTAGTCTGTAAAACTATCTGTTCCATATCCTTTTCTATAACAGAAATAAAAGCCACTTTATCTTCATCTAATAACTTCGTAGCTGCTACTGTTCTTCGGCTTACCTCAAACTCTCCTCCGTCTACGAACTTTACCATTCCCTTCTCTGTAACAAATAAAAGTTTCTTTTCCTTTATTTTCTCAGAAGAAGTAATACAGACAATCCTTTCTCCGTTGCTAGAATAATTCCCCATATTATCAATCGGTTGTCCTTTATCACGGAGTTTTCCATTTGGAATATCAAATACTTTCACTTGATGTAATAACCCTGTATCTGTAAAAATACATATCTTTTCTGTATTCATACATCGAAATACATATTTATTTTCTGCCTCTATCGTTTCTTTATTCCTCTCATAAATAGAAGTATCCACTGTTTTCGCATATCCGAATCTATCCATGACAAATACAACTTCCTGCTCCTTTGGCATTTCTTCCTCATAAACAGCTTCCTCTCCATCTTCTATCACTGTTTTTCTTTCTAAAGAAAATTCTTTTTTAATCGCTTCTAAATCCTTCTTTATCACCTTTATCATAGAACTATAATTTTCCAATATATCCTGATAAGTATGAATATTTTTTAAAATTTGTGCATATTCTTTCTGCAAGGCGTCTATTTCTAGTCCTACCAACTTCTGCAGACGAAGCTCTAAAATTGCACTCGCCTGTTTTTCTGTAAAATCTAATTTTTGTGCCTCTTGTTCTGCATGTTTTGTTTTAAAATGAATCCCTGTCGTATCTCCTGTCATAAGACATTTTTTCACTTCTTTTATAGATTTACTCCCACGTATCATTTCAATAATAAAATCTAAAATATCATAAGCTCTTATAAGCCCTTCCCTGACTTCTTTTTTCTCTAATTCCTTTTCCAAAAGATAGCGATATTTTCTAGCTGTCAACTCCATCTGAAAATCAATATGATATCGAATAATATCCTTTAAGCTCAACCGTTCTGGTTTTCCATTTGCAATCGCTAACATATTGACTCCAAATGTATCTTCTAATTTCGTCTTTTTATATAATAAATTGACTAGCTTTTCTGCATCTGCATTCTTTTTTAATTCAATTACAATTCTCAAGCCATCTTTTGAACTCTCATTAGAAATATCTACGATATCTGTTGTTTTTCTCGTTTCAACTAAATTTGCAACATCTGATAAAAATTTACTCAAATTAGATCCAATTAAAGTATAAGGAATCTCTGTAATAATAATTCTATCCTTATCTGTTTTTTTCTTCCCCCTCTCTATCTCTACTTTTCCTCTCACCTTTATCTTTCCTACTCCTGTTTCATAAATCTGCAATAAATCTTTTTTATTGATCACCATTCCACCTGTAGGAAAATCTGGTCCTTTCACATACTCCATTAATTCTTCTACTGTTATCTCAGGGTGATAAAGATACGCTTCCATTGCCTCTATCACTTCCCCTAAATTATGAGGTGGAATCGAAGTTGCCATGCCCACAGCAATCCCATCTGCTCCATTAATTAAAAGATTAGGCACTCGCACTGGAAGCACTTCTGGCTCTTTTTCTGTTTCATCAAAATTAGAAATATAGGGAATAATATCTTTATCCAAATCTTTTAAATATACTTCCTGTGTGAATTTTTTTAATCTCGCTTCTGTATAACGCATCGCGGCTGCTCCGTCCCCTTCTATAGAGCCAAAATTCCCATGCCCGTCCACTAATGCCATTCCTTTTTTAAAATCCTGTTCCATAACTACTAATGCCTCATAAATAGAACTATCTCCGTGAGGATGATATTTTCCCATCGTATCCCCTACGATTCTAGCTGATTTTCTATGAGGCTTATCATAATTTAATCCCAATTCGTGCATAGCATAAAGTACACGTCTTTGTACTGGCTTTAACCCATCTCTCACATCGGGAAGCGCTCTGGCAGTGATCACGCTCATCGCATAATCCACATAACTCTTTTGCATCACATCTGCATATTCTGTACTGATTATCTGTTCCATAATTTTCTCCCTTTACGCATCTATCTCTGCCTCATTGGCATGTTCATATATAAAATTGCGGCGTGGCGGCACATCTGTTCCCATCAATATAGAAGTCACATCAGAAGCCATCTTTCCATCTTCAATCTCCACTCGTTTTAACTTTCTTGTTTCTGGATTCAAGGTCGTTTCCCATAACTGACTCGCATCCATTTCCCCTAGCCCTTTATAACGCTGTAAAATAAAATTCTTATGAGAACGTCTATATTTCTCTAACGCCTTATCATCATATAAATATTCCTGACTTCCCTTCGCTGGCTGTGCCTTATAAAGAGGAGGCATAGCAATATAAATATGCCCTTCATAGATAAGTTCTGGCATAAAGCGATAAAAAAGTGTCAACAGAAGCGTACAAATATGCGCTCCATCTACATCTGCATCTGCCATAATAATGATTTTATCATAACGAAGTTTTGTAATATCAAAATCATTTCCATAACCTTCTGAAAATCCGCATCCAAATGCATTAATCATAGATTGAATCTCCGCGTTAGCAAGCACTTTATCCATCGTAGCTTTTTCTACATTTAAAATCTTCCCTCGTATCGGAAGAATCGCTTGATACAAACGATTTCTTGCTGTTTTTGCAGACCCTCCTGCCGAATCTCCCTCTACAATAAAAATCTCACATTTAGAAGCATCTTTACTCTCACAGTTTGCTAACTTCCCATTAGAATCAAAAGAAAACTTCGGTTTCGTGAGTAAATTTGTCTTCGCCTTTTCCTCTGCCTTCCTAATTCTTGCTGACTTTTCTGCACATGCAATCACATTTTTTAATATATCTAAATTTCTGTCAAAAAATAATTGTAACTCTTCATTTGCCACCTGACTGGTCGCTTTATTCGCATCTGGATTATCCAACTTTGTCTTAGTTTGTCCTTCAAAACGTGGATCGGGATGCTTAATAGAGATCACCGCTGTCATCCCATTCCTGACATCAGATCCTGTAAAATTTATATCTTTCTCCTTTAAAATTCCTAACTCTCTCGCATAATTATTCATAATAATTGTAAAAATAGTCTTAAAACCTGTAATATGTGTACCACCTTCTTGTGTATAGATATTATTACAAAATCCCAAAATATTTTCCTGAAATTCATTAATAAATTGAAATGCAATTTCCACTATGATATGTTCTGATTCTCCCTTAAAAGAAATCACGTCATGAATCGTTTCTTTTCCTTCATTTAATGCAGACACAAAACCTGCAATGCCTTCCTCTTCATGAAAAACAATCTTTTCCTTTTCTCCCTCTCTTTTATTTTCAAAATAAATCGTTAAAGCAGGATTAAGATAAGCTGTTTCATGTAATCGGCTCTTTACCGCATCCGCCTTAAAACGTGTTTTCTCAAAAATTTCATCATCTGGCATAAAATTCACTTCTGTTCCTGTAGCCTTTGTCTTTCCTATCATAGGAAGCAGCCCGTCCACTAAATCCAAAACAGGAACTCCTCTTTGATACCTGTCATGATGTATGTATCCACCTCGAAATACCTTAATATCCAACCACTGTGACAGCGCATTTACTACAGAAGATCCCACTCCATGCAACCCTCCAGAAGTTTTATAAGCACCATCTCCGAACTTTCCCCCTGCATGTAATGTAGTATATACAATTCTAGCCGCAGGAAGTCCTTTTGGATGCATATCTACTGGTATTCCTCTTCCATTATCTCGAATGGTAGCAGAACCATCTTCTTCTAACGTCACCCAAATAGAATCACAATATCCATTTAAATGCTCATCTACTGCATTATCTACAATTTCATATATTAAATGATTAAGTCCCTTTGTTGAAACACTTCCTATATACATTCCGGGTCTTTTTCTAACTGCTTCTAATCCTTCCAATACAGTGATATTCTCTGCATTATAAGTTTCTATCTTTGCCACTTTTCTACATCCTCTTTTCTACTTGATATTTAAGACCTACATAATAGCATATCTTTTCCAATATTTCCAGCCCAAAAAAATTTTTTTATCTGACATATTTCTCTATTTTTTTTAACAACGTGAAAATTATTATAACATATACGAACATACGTTTCAATATCAAAAAGAAAAGTTCTTCAAATCTTTGTTACAGTTCTGTCTATTTGGGCATCAAAGGTTCGCTACGGCAAGGAAGTTTCCAACGAAGCCGCGCTCTCGCTCCGTTCCAGACGTAACGGACACTAAATTCGCAATCCCTAACGGAACTGCTCATTAAGTGCCGACGTCTTCCAAGGGGCTTCTTTTGGAATACTTCCTTGCCTTCGCTAGTTTTTTGACTATTCTAATCTGTGAAAAACGAATTTCATAGATACAAAAATTATAGCGAAAAAAACAGAAAAAACTGCTGAAAAATAGAAAAATCAATTTCCATTTTCAACAGTTAATCACTTTTATCTTTTGTGTTGATAAACACTCAATTTTTTAGTTGAAAGTTATCTGTTTCGGAGTCTTCTCCACATTTCCAGCTCCTCTTTGAATTGTTCTGTATCCAAAATAAAGTTAAGCCAATCCTGATAAAACGTCTGAAAGCTACCTGCTTTCAGGTCAAAGACATATTCCACATCACAGATAAATATTTGACCATATCTTTCTCCACATGTAATCAGCCCATAATCGAGGGCACACCCATTCCATATGCCGCGCCTGTGCCAGTATTTTTTGCACTTCCTCTTTGTGAAATATAAGAGCACCTTTTTCCTTTCCGATTTATCGCTGCAATTATATCATGGAAAATTCTATGGGTCAATCACAGATTAGTGAAATTGCCAATGTAGAATATATCAACACTAAAAATAAAACGGATAAATCTTTTCCTCAATAACAATCAAAAAGTAAATATATCTCTATTTGGCTTTCTGAAAGAACACAAAAACAAGTTTAAATTTACTCTTAATGCCAGCAGCCTCCTGAATAACAACCGTTTCCATTATGACCTAAATAGTAATTATTATTGTGATGATGAAAACCTGTCTGGGTACAACCATTTACGTTACAGTTTTCATGACAAGAACCATAATAATAAACATTATCATGATAATGAACTCCTGTCTGGGTACAACCGTCTACCATACATACCTCATTAGAATGACAGAAATACCAATTTTCATCATGACTATGAACTCCTGTCTGGGTACAACCATCTACTGTACAAACAGCATGATTATGACCATCATTCAAAAAATGTCCATAACAATATTGTCCATCATGTATATGGTTATAAGTGATATTACACCCTTCTACATTACATGTAGTATAAGTGATCTGTGTGCTACTCTGACTCCATGTCCTACCATGATGTCCTCCGCCATGTCCCCCATGATGCGCACTAATTGGCATCACACAAATAGAAGCCATAAAACAAGAGGCTGCTATTACTGACAAAATTTTTTTTACTTTCATGAAATATTCTCCTCCTAAACATAAAACACTCTTTCACTATAGTTACTTACATTTTCAGTATATCCCATACCCAGAGAATTTGCAAGCCTATTTAGGGAATTTATACCAAAACATATTACTTGAGCATCAAAGGTTCGCTATGGCAAGCGCAACAGTAACGAAATTTTTAAAGCTTTTACCTTTACTTTAAACCTCCCGTTTCTCTAAAAACAAACAAATCATAAGGCAGAACATTTACAATTTCATAAAACACCTAAAAATTTGCCGTTTCACTTCTCAAATCTCAGACTAAATTATGCCTATAAACTAGCTTCCTGCGAGGGGCTTATTCCAAAAGAAACCCCTTGGAAGACGTCGGCACTTAGCAAACAGCCCTTTATGGGCTGTGAGCTTAGTACCGTTACGTCTGGAACGGAGCGAAAGCGCGGTTTCGTTGGAATAAGCCCCTCACAGGAAGCGAACCTTTTTAACCTTTATTCCTAATACCCTTATTTTTCCTCCGATGGCATCTTCCACCCATGATGATCCGTATGTAACAATTCATGCGCTCTATTTGACATCGGTCTCTGTAAATATTTTTCATAACATTCTTTAATCGAAGGATTTTCATGAGAAAAACGAATATTATCTATCGCATCTAGCCCATATAACACTTCCGCTCTCTCCTTAGCAAGCTCTTCTCCTTCCAAAATCGGCTGACCGCCTCCGCCAGAACATCCTCCGGGACATGCCATAACCTCTACAAAATCATAGTGAACTCTTTTATTCACTATCTCTTTCATCAAACGATCTGTATTCCCTAATCCACTCACTACTGCGACTCTGATCTTATTATCTTCTATTGTAAATTCTGCTTCCTTCCACCCATTCATGCCTCTCACTTCTTTAAATGCATCGGGATCTGGATTTTCTTTTTTCACGAAATAATACGCTGTCCGAAGTGCAGCTTCCATCACGCCGCCAGTTGCTCCAAATATCACACCTGCACCGCTGCCTATTCCTAAAGGTAAATCTAACTCCTCTTCTTCTACATCTTGTGGCATAATATGTTCTTCTTTTATTAGTCTGTCTAATTCTCTTGTTGTCAACACAATATCTACATCTTTTCCATCTCCTGACATCGCATCTTTCATAGTAGGCAGATTAGCTTCCATCTTTTTCGCTAAACATGGCATAATAGAAATACAGACAATATCTGCTGGATCTACCCCTAAATAATCCGCATAATAACTCTTCGTAATCGTTCCAAACATCTGCTGTGGAGATTTCGCTGTAGATAATTGATCCACATAATCTGGATATTTTGACTTTATAAAACGAACCCAACCCGGACAGCAGGACGTAAACATTGGTTTTTCTTGTGTCTTTCCCTCTGTATATCTCTTTAAAAATTCACTCGCTTCTTCCATAATAGTCAAATCTGCGCTGAAATCTGTATCAAAAATATAGGTAAATCCCATTTTCCTAAGTACGGCTGCCAAACGCTTTACTGTTGCATCTTCCTTCTTTAACCCAAATGCTTCTCCCCACGCAGCTCTTACTGCTGGTGCGATTTGTACTACCGTAATTTTTCTCTCATCAGAAAGTGCTTTCATCACTTTTCCGATATCATCTCTCTCATGCAGTGCTCCAACTGGACAGTGAGTGATACATTGTCCACATAAAGAACAATCCGCCTCGTCAATTCTTAAGTTTTGTGATACATCTACGGTAGTTCTAGAACCTGTATTTGCCACATCCCAAATATGTAATCCCTGAATTTTATCACAGACTTGTACACATCGCATACATTTAATACATTTTGCAAAATCTTTCACTAAAGGAAAACCCTTCACCCATTTTCTGTTCTCTAAATGGCGTGGAAATGGGATATCTATAATTCCTAAATCATTTGCCACTTTTTGAAGAGCACAGTTTCCGCTCCGAATACAATAAGAACACTGACAATCATGTTGTGATAAAATTAACTGTACATTGGTTTTTCTAGTTTGTCTAACTTTTGGGCTGTTGGTATAGACTTCCATTCCTTCTTCTACAGGAGTGTTACAAGCTGCTGTCAATTTATCACAGCCTTTTACTTCTACGATACAGACACGGCAAGCGCCGATTTCATTTAAACCTTTCCAATAGCAGAGGGTTGGAATATTGATTTTTGCTTGTTTTGCTGCTTCTAGAATTGTAGTACCCTCTGAAACCTCTACTTGTATTCCATCGATCCATACTTTTACCATTTTTCCACTCTCCCTCCTTTAAATACACCATAACCGAAATGGTCACAGCGCAGACACCGGCTACATTCTTGCATCGCTTCTTCTTCTGTCATCGGACATTCTACTAATTCAAAATCCTTTCCTCTTTCCGCCGCATTTCTCTCTTTCATATTCACTCGTCCCATCGGCGGTTTATCTTTTACTTGGATATCTGGAATCTCTACATCAGCTTGTATAAAATGATGGAATCCTAAATCAGCATCAATATTGGCAGCGGCTACTTTTCCAGCAGCAATCGCACGGATTACAGTAGCAGGTCCTGTCACACAATCTCCACCTGCATAGATTCCCGGAATATCCTTGATACCACTCCAATTCAATGCATCAATGACTCCTCGTTTTACTGGAATTCCATGTGCTTCAAATACTTTTGATTCAATTCCTTGTCCAATCGCAACAATTACCATATCGCAAGGAATTTTTTTCTCTTCTTGATGTGATTCAGAAGGTCTAGGTCTTCTGGTAGCTTCTTCTACTGATCCAATCTTCTGTGGTTTTATATAAACTCCTGTCACATTTCCTTCTTCATCTTTTTCAATACGTAAAGGTTTACAAAGTTCTAATACTTCACATCCTTCTTCGATAGCACCTTCTACCTCTTCTCTCTGTGCTGTCATATCAATTTTTCTTCTACGGTATACTATCTGTACTTTTTTTGCTCCCAGACGAACAGAAGAACGAGCTACGTCCATAGCAACATTTCCACCACCGATGACTACAATATTCTTTCCAGTGAAATCTGGATATTCATCATCTCCGATGCTTCTTAATAATTCCACTGCAGACAGAACTCCTTTTGCGTCTTCTCCTTCTATTCCAATTTTCTTATCAATATGTGCTCCAATCGCAATATAAACAGCATCAAATTGATTCCGAAGCTCTATAATAGTAGGATTTTCTCCTACTGCAACTCCTGTTTTCACTTCTATTCCAACAGATAATAGATTTTGAATCTCTTCATCTAATACTTTTCTAGGAAGACGATAGTTCGGGATACCATAACGTAACATTCCTCCTAATTGTTTTCTCTGTTCAAAAATGGTAACTTTATGTCCCATCAATGCGAGATAATAAGCAGCACTTATTCCACCCGGTCCTCCGCCAATGACTGCTATTTTCTTTCCTGTATCTTCTGCTTTTTTAGGAACTGGCACAAATCCTGCATTATCCACCGCAAATCTCTTTAGACCTCTTATATTGATAGAATCATCTGTCATATTTCTGCGGCATCTCGCTTCGCAAGGGTGTTCACAGATCAGGGCACAAACAGCAGGCATAGGATTGTCTTTTCGGATGAGTCTAACTGCATCTGCATATCTCTTTTGCCCCACTAAAGCGATATATCCCGGAATATCCACACCGGCTGGACAGAGTGCAACACAAGGCACAGGTTGATTCAATTCACAGGTACATCTTCCTCGAAGAATATGTTCTTCATAGTCATCTCGGAATCCTTTCACCCCTCGAAGCACCATTTTTGCAGCTTCATATCCTACCGCACAATCCGCAGCTTCATAAATACTTTTCGCAGTAGTTTCAATTAAATCAATCGTTTCTAATTCTGCCTCTCCATCTAATACAGATTCTAACAGTTTTTCCAGTTGTTCTAACCCCACACGGCAAGGAACACACTTTCCACAAGACTGTGCCAGACACATTTTCAAAAAAGAAGCAGATAAATCTACGGGACATAATCCCGGAGGGCTGGCAATAATTCGGCGCTCTAAATCCTTATACAGACCTTCAATCGTCGTCTGCGCCTCATTCTGTGTTGCTATTGTTAATCTACTCATTCTTTCTCCTTTCCATAGTCATTGACTATATAAAAATTTGTTTAATAAATACCTCCTACTCCCAAATCGCTGTCTATTGTATTCATATTATATAATACTAAGACATCTTTTATTTTTTTATTTTGATTGATAAACTCACTAATGGCATCTTTATAATATCTGGTATCCACTACATATATCTTTTTATAATGTTCTGCTAAAAATGGTACAAAACAATTCGCAAAACTATCTTTAATCACTACGATTTCCTCTTCACTTTTTGCATCATAGCTCGTGATGTCAATAAATGGATGAATATTATTTAAAAAGAAGGAATATTGATCTTTTTTTTCTAAATAAGAATATTCATAAAAAGAATCGGAAATCTCACCACTATCTTGGTAATTCACTTCTACTTTTTGATTTGGCATCTCAAAAATTACAATTTCATCTCCTGCTACAGAATAATCATTTACTTTAGAATAAATTGTTCCTTTAAAATCATCTGAAACAACGCTGACTTGATACTCTTCTATTCCTTTTGCTGAAAATCCCTTCGCTTTTGCGAACTCTTGATATGCAAAATAAGCTCCATAAGTAGTCCAATGATGATCTAATTTATAAAATAAAGGAAATTCTTCTTTTTTTTCTAATAATGCTTCTGAAACATCAATCATTCCAGAAATTTCACTGGAAAGATAATGAAAATTCTCCATCTGTCTATTATCTTCTACAAATGGTGGCAATTTTTCTTGATAAATACTGATTGCCGTAGGTATCAACATAAAAGACACTTCTGCATTTTCTATTTTTTCAGCAAATGTGTTAAAAGTGTTTATAATTTTTTCATTTTGAAGCGGAAGCTGATATTTTTCAATAAAGTATCCATCTTTTCCGAGATAAACATCATTAATCTCTCTTTTTCCTAATGATTTTTCAAACCCTGTCTTAAACCCCATAAAAAAATCTCTATTTGAGAAATGATCTGCTAGATAACTCTCTAAATCTTTTGTAAAACTTCCATTTTTTAAGTTCTGAAAAGAAAATGTGGGAAATTTTTCTAAATATCTATTTTCTTTTACAGAAAATTCTACTTTTTTATTGATGAAAAAGCCGACAGAGAAAAAAAGAATAATTCCAGCCAAACAAAAACTTATTATAGTTTCTATTCGTATCTCATGTTTTTTCATTTTACCTCTCCATTCTGATCTGATCCAATTTTTACATATCTTTTCTATCTATTTTTTCAAAATCATATTATTTTAAATTAATATCATATTTTATCAAAATCTAAAATATAAAAATGGATTATAAGTATCTCCCACTAAATAAGCCGTAGTCAATAAAAATAATGCGATATAACAAACAGCACATATCGCTTTTATCACATCTTTTTTTCGTTTTGTCTGTATCTGTTCTATCTTTTTTTGCAACCATGGATAAATGGGAGCAGATAATAACACCGCAACGATTAATAAAACACCATAATTCATCAGATAATATAAGATTTCTGTTCCAAAGATAGGATTTTTTGCTATTCCAAATAAAAAAGTGAGATATTCGCCAAGTTTTCCCATATCATCAAATACAAAAATGGTAAATCCAAATACTACAATCCAGATAGCATAAATATGTTGAAAAAAAGCTGGCAGCTTTGCTAATTTTTTCCCCCATACATACTTTTCTAATGTTAATAATATGCCATAATATACACCCCATAGAATAAAGTTCCACGCTGCTCCATGCCACAAACCTGTCAAAAACCAGACAACGGCGATATTTCTTAGATGCTTTCCTATTCCCACCCGATTTCCTCCAAGTGGAATATAAATATAATCCCGAAACCAAGTAGATAGAGAAATATGCCACCGCCTCCAAAAATCTGTCACTGATTTTGCAATTAATGGATAATTAAAATTTTCCAAATAGTGAAATCCTAACATTTTTCCCATGCCAATTGCCATATCACTATAAGCGCTGAAATCAAAATAAAGTTGAAGTGTAAAAGAAATCGCTCCCAACCACGCAGTTGTTACTGATATTGTTTCATATGAAAGCCCTCGAATATTTTCCCATAAAGCTCCCATATTATTTGCAATTAATACTTTTTTAAATAATCCCTGCATAAACCGCAGTAAGCCATCAGAAAACCCATCTCTTGTGATTTCTCGATGATGTAATTCTTCTCTTACAGTACTAAAACGCACAATAGGTCCTGCTATTAATTGTGGAAACATAGAAACATAGGTCAAATAGGTAAAATAATTCTTTTCCACTTCTACTTCTTTTTTATATAAATCTATGCTATAACTCATAGTCTGAAAAGTAAAAAAGCTGATTCCTATTGGTAGTCCAAGACCTAATGGCTTGATAGAAAGATTTCCAATTTGATTTATCGTTTCTATAAAAAAGTCTGCGTATTTAAAAAATCCCAACATAGATAGATTGATAAAAACGGAAAAAAGTAAAAATATTTTCCGCTTTTTCTTTGTATCACCAAATTTCGTCATCAGAAGCCCATTTCCATAGTCAACCGCTGAAGCAAATATCATTAATAAAATATAGACGGGTTCTCCCCACGCATAAAATACTAAGCTGAACAAAAGTAAAATATAATTTTTCCATCTTTTGGGCATAATATAATAAAAAATCAAAAATATTGGAAAAAAGAAAAACAAAAACGGGATGCTGCTAAAAACCATGTCGCTCCCCCTATGATATATATTTTTCTATTATGCCATTGATTGTTTGGGCATCATTAGAAATGATTAAATAAATATAAGAATCAGAAGTTTTTATTTCACTCTTTTCTACAATTTTAAATTGCTCTGGAAGATAATTTTCTAATTCCGACTTTTTATGTTCTATCATGGTTTCTAGTGCTTCTTTCATTGTATCTATATCATTAGTATCTTTTACTTTCATTATGATAATGGTATCCGCATAGATAACCTCTTGTGCATTAACAAAGATATATTCTTCTAATTTACTTAAATCAATTCCAAAATAATTTGCAATATAATTATCATTTAAAGTTACCATTTCTGGAAGCTCTACCTCATTAGTAATTTCTGTATAAATATCCTCTAATGACTTCTTTTCTATATTTTCTTGTGATATATCTGTATCCTTTTCCTTTGTATTTTGACAGCCTGCTAATAGTGATACTGCTATTAAAAAGCTAAAAACTGTTGCTATCCATGCTTTTCTCATCTGATTTTCTCCTTTAACTCTCTATTCCACTACTATTTTTTATTTACTGGCTATTGTGCAACTGTTTCTGGTGATGTTTCTTCTAATATTTCTTCTGGTATTTCTACAATCCAACCACTTGCATATGCTCTTAACACCTTTGTCCAAACTTCATAGGCAGCATTTGTCTGATGCACATAATTATCACTACAATATTCTTCTTTTAATCCTCCATCTTCTCCTATCAAAAAATCTGCTATATTAATAAATCCTGCCTCTTGTGTAGTTTTACAATATTCCTTAACAGCATCATTTAATAAACGAATATTTGTATTATTTAAATCTTCTAATTGACTTTCCGCTTTCATATAAGTGGTACTAATTACAAAAATTTCAACATCTGGATTCACTTCTTTTATCTTTGTAATCAATTCTATATAATTTGAAGTGGCTAATTCCACCGTTTCCATTCCTAAATCATTTAATCCAAAACACAAAAATATTCTTTTCGCTCCTGTCATCGCAATAGAATCCCAAATTCTCCTCTGTTCTCCCTGATAGATAGGATGAATACTATCCTTTGATACTGGTGACAATGCCATTCTCAATGAATAACTTCCTGATACTAAAAACTCTGGCTCTCCTAAAAATTCTGGTTCTTGATTCATACAATAATTTCGATATCCCATCATCACCGAGTCTCCTACAAAAACAGAATTTTGAAAAAAACTATCCGCATCTGGCTCAAATACAAAATAATCTGCTGAAGCAGGAATGACATCATAATTAGAAGTAGTTGGTTCTATTGCTGTTGTGGTTGTTTCTATCTCCATTACTGTAGGAAAAGTTGCAGCTATATTTTCTGTAGTCATTTCTTCTTTTTGTTCAACCTCTGTAGTTGGCTCTTCCCTCTGCTCATCTCCCGATTCTACCTCTACACTCTGCTGTAAAGTATCATTTACTTCTCCTGTTCCTTCTCTCATTTTTATAATTTTATAAAAATAAATGCCTCCAATTCCCACTCCTATACATGCTAATAACCCAATTGTAAAGGACATCTTCCTTTTTCTTTTTTTTCTTCTTTTTTCTGCTCTATTTTTTTTAAAATCTAACATTTTGTATATTCTCCATCAAATACCTTTTCTGCTGTACCTGTCATATAAACATGATTATCTTTAAAATTCCAAAAAATATTTAACTTTCCCCCTAAAAGAGTGACTTCTACTTCTCTTTTTGTCCACCCATTTAAAACAGCCGCACAGACACTCGCACATGCCCCTGTTCCACATGCTAATGTTTCTCCGCTTCCACGCTCCCATACACGCATTTTTATATGAGTTTCATCTATAATCTGAATAAATTCTGTATTAATTTTATTTGGAAATAACTCATGATTCTCAAAAAAAGGACCTATCTTTTCGATTTCTATTTTATTTAAATCCTCTACGACTGTTACCACATGAGGATTTCCCATAGAAACACAGGTGACTTTGTATTCATCACCCTCCACCCAGATAGGCTGATTTTTTACTGGACTTTTCTCTAATTTCACTGGAATCTTCTCTGCTTCTAAAATAGGTTCTCCCATATTTACTGTCACAACTTCTACTTGATCTATCTTTTCATTTATATGAAGTTTTAATTCCTTTATTCCCGCTAATGTTTCTACTAAAATCGTTTCTTTTTTTATCATATGATTATCATATACATATTTTCCCACACAGCGAATTCCATTTCCGCACATTTCTCCTCGAGAACCATCTGCATTATACATCTCCATATAACAATCCGCTATTTTTGATGGTTTGATTAAAATTAATCCGTCTGAACCCACACCAAAATGCCTATCACTCATTTTTACTGCTAATTCCTTTGGATTTTCTACCATTTCTTGAAAACAATTTATATAAATATAGTCATTCCCGATCCCATGCATCTTTGTAAATTTCATAGAATGTCGTTCCTCCAGTTTTTTTGTCGAATATATCTTATATTATATAGCCTAATAATAAAAATCTCAACACTATTTTATAGGAATTTCTACCAAAATATGAACTAAAAATTCTTTTCTTTTTAAAATTTTATTCTTGATACCATTCTGTTTTTGCGATCTTATCCCAATACTCTTTTGCACAATCCAAATTTTTTATTCGTTCTATCACTTCTAATTCACCCCAAAAATGCATAGGATATGCCAATTTCGTATTCGTATTTCTCATAAAATAGTCAAATCCCCAATAAAATTTTTCTTCTTGTCTAGGATCTAATGGCAGAAATGCCAAATCAAAATACTTCCCTTTTATTTTCTGTATTTCCCCTTGAAATCTTTTTTTCATTTCTAAAAACTCTTCTTTTGTTTCTCCTTTCCATGTCCACCAATTCAAATCCCCTGCGTGATAGATAGATTTCCCTTCACATTCTATAAAAAATGCAACTCCTTCATCTGTAGAGGTCAATGTTTGGACTCTTATATTTTTTAATTCATAAGTCTGATTTTTTCCCATATATAAGATACATTTCTCTGCTTCTATAGGCATTCCTATTTTTCTTCTATAATTTTGACTCATCTTACAATCCTTTGCCAAAAAAAATTGTATGTTATGAAACCTTATTATCCATTTAAAAATTTCATGACTGAAATGATCGCGGTGTTTATGACTTACAAAAACATAAAAAGGAAGATCACAATTTAATTGTGCAAATACTTGCTCTGCCCTTTGCTTACCTTTTCCATCTTCCCCTTCATAATAATCAAAAACTAAATTCATACTACATAATTTTATCACAAAACAACTATGATAAATATAAAATACTTCCATTTTAGTCCTCCATTTCCCGTTTAAAAATATTACTGACATTCCTATTTTTTCATTCACGATTTCTTTCTGCTCTTAAAACAGGAGGTATGGTATTTTTTTTAATATAATAAGTTATATAAACTCTAATATGTAAAAAATTTAGTCTTCTATCACACCATTTTTTAGAAAAGCCTCGGAAAAATTATGGGATATTTTGTCAATTCTTAGATGTTTTTAAATATAGCATAAAATTACGATAAAAATTCAAAAGACTTATGAAAGAAACTTTTAATTTTTATAAACAAACTTTTAATAAATTTTTTATATGATTCACTTTTATTTTAAAAACAAAAGGTAGCTTAAGGGGAAGGACTATTCTAACGAAGCCGCGCTCTCGCTCCGTTTCAGACGTAACGGACACTA
>CAJUHN010000023.1 GCA_910585935.1 uncultured Lachnospiraceae bacterium
GATCAGGTGCCTCTTTTTATTTTTGGACTGTCAGAAATTTAACAGCCCCTTTTTGTTGCGTCTTGAAAATTTATTTAGACACCCCTTACACAAATAAGTTTTTGTAAACGCTAAATTATTCAAAAACAGAATTACGAAAAGCGTTCAGTGTTTTTAAAAGTCTAATTTAGCTTGTTATATGGTTTTAAGAACAGCTATACAGTATTTTAAAAGTTAATTTCCAGATGTAACGAAAAGCAAAAGCGTATAATATTTAAGAATTATTAATTTTCACTTTTTAAAAGAATGTTTTTAGTATATTATTCTACCGATTGTAATTTGATACTCAAATCAAATGCACTTTCATCTTTAGATATGTAAGGATAAGGATTCTGATGATTGAGTCGCTGATCAAAGGATTTTTTATCTTAAAGGAAATAGAAATGAGAGGGATTATGAAAAGGAGACTACATTTAGAACATTGGCAGGTCATCGCATTATATCTGCTTATCTATGATCTGGTCGCAGTGAATGCTTCCTACTTTCTTGCCCTGTGGTTACGCTTTGATCTAAGTTATTCAGAAATACCTCCAGAGTATCTTCAGGCATTCTTAAAATTTGCACCCATCTACAGCATCTTCTGCCTGATTCTATTCTGGGTACTTAAATTGTATAAGACAATCTGGCGGTTTGCGAGTTACAATGAACTGTCAAGAATCATCATCGCTTCGATTATTACAACGATTTTTCAGATTGTGGGTATCACTGTTTTATTTATTCGAATGCCTTTCTCCTATTATTTCTGGGGTGCCATACTTCAATTTATCTTTATCCTGGGTTCGAGATTTGGCTATCGGTTTTATTTAATGCTTGCAAAACATTATGAAAAAGATGATTCTGAAAAACCAAAGAATAAAGTGATGATCATTGGAGCTGGATCAGCTGGACAGATGCTCGTTCGGGATATCCAGCATGGGAATTACTACAACGATTATGTGGTTTGCATTATCGATGATAATCCAAACAAATGGAATCGAATGATTGAAAATGTTCCAGTTGTAGGTGGTCGAGACGTGATCGCCGAAACTGTAGTTAATAAAGGCATTAATAAAATCTACCTTGCAATCCCAAGTGCTACCAGACAGGAACAAAGTGAAATCCTCAACATCTGCAAAGAAACTGGATGCCAATTAAAAAACCTTCCCGGTTTATATCAGCTGGCAAATGATGAAATAAAAGTCTCTCGACTAAAAGATGTAGCGGTTGAAGATCTATTAGGAAGAGATCCTATCACAGTTGATCTCACCGAAGTGTTTGAATTCTTATCCGGTAAAACAATTTTAGTTACTGGTGGTGGAGGAAGTATTGGCTCTGAATTATGTCGTCAAATTGCAACTCATAATCCCAAACGACTGGTGATCTTCGACATCTATGAAAATAATGTTTATGACATCCAGCAGGAGCTAAAGCGTAAATATGGGAATGAACTTGATTTGGTTTGCTTGATTGGATCAGTTCAGGATTCCAGAAGAATCTGGCAGGTTTTTGAAGAATATCAACCGGATATTGTGTTCCATGCAGCTGCTCATAAACATGTTCCTCTCATGGAAGTCAGTCCCTGTGAAGCTGTTAAAAATAATGCAATAGGTACTTATAAGACTGCTTATGCCGCTGCAATGAATGGCACAAAACGCTTCGTATTAATCAGCACAGATAAAGCGGTCAACCCAACTAATGTTATGGGTGCCACAAAAAGAATGTGTGAAATGGTTATTCAGACATTCGATGAGGCCGTTAAAAAAGGAACTGTTTCAGAATTACCTGAAATATATAACCACAATTCACAAAAAGAAAAACTTAATGAGTTTAAACCTGTGACCCAATATGTAGCCGTCCGTTTTGGAAATGTTTTAGGATCTAACGGTAGTGTCATTCCTCTCTTTAAGAAGCAAATAGCTAATGGTGGTCCGGTGACTGTGACACATCCAAACATCATTCGTTATTTCATGACAATCCCTGAAGCAGTTAGTTTAGTTCTCCAGGCTGGTTATTATGCGAAAGGCGGAGAGATATTCGTCCTGGATATGGGAGAACCTGTCAAAATTGATGATCTGGCTCGAAACCTGATTAAACTGTCTGGTTTTAAACCGGATATCGATATAGAGGTTAAATATACTGGCCTTCGACCGGGTGAAAAACTATATGAAGAAAAGCTGATGGCTGAAGAAGGTTTGGAGAAGACTAAAAATAAGTTGATTCATATTGGAAAGCCAATTGCTTTTGATAAATTTGATTTTGTTGAAAAGCTGAAAGAAATAATGAATTGTGCCTATAGAAACGATCAGGAACAAGTGATTAACTACATTAAGCAAATCGTAGTGACATTTCAGCCAAATAACGACTGATAAGAGAGGAGATTAATTTGGAACCATTCAAGAACAAAGTCTGGCTTTCGTCTCCAACAATGCATGGAGATGAACAGAAATGGGTGAATGACGCTTTTGAAAAAAATTGGGTATCAACCGTTGGTGAAAACATTAATGTCATTGAAAAAGAGATAGCTAATTTTATCGGTGTAGAAGAGGCAGTAGCACTTTCTTCTGGAACAGCCGCTTTACATATGGCGGTCAAACTAGCAGGTGAAAAATTATATGGTCGGCCAAAAGTTGGAGATGGGACATTAAAAGGAAAAAAAGTGTTCTGCTCAGATATGACATTTGCCGCCACTGTGAATCCTGTTGTTTACGAGGGTGGGGAACCTGTATTTATAGACATTGAATTAGACACCTGGAATATGGATCCTGAAGCTTTAAAAAAGGCCTTTGAAATTTTTCCAGATGTAAAATTAGTTGTTTTAGCTCATTTATATGGAACTCCTGCAAAGATTGATGAAATTCGGGAAATCTGCGATGAACATAACGCATTATTGATTGAAGATGCTGCGGAATCCCTGGGTGCGACTTATAAAGGAAAACAGACTGGTGCTTTTGGAGACGTTTCTATTATTTCATTTAATGGAAATAAGATCATCACTGGTTCTAGTGGCGGAATGCTCTTAGCTAAGTCAAAAGATGATGCTGCTAAAGTCAGGAAATGGTCAACTCAAAGCAGAGAAACTGCTCCGTGGTATCAACATGAAGAGCTCGGTTACAACTATAGAATGAGTAATATTATTGCTGGAGTTGTGAGAGGCCAGCTTCCTTATTTAAAGGATCATATCCGACAAAAAAAAGACATTTTTGAATACTACAAACAAGAATTGAAAGGTCTTCCTATTGAATTAAATCCATTTAATGAAGAACATTCTCTTCCAAATTACTGGCTTTCTTGTTTAAAAATCAAGCCAGAGTATATATCTTCAATGATTACAAACGACTACGAGGCTTTCTATAAAAAGGAAATGGGAAAAAGCTGTCCCTCAGAGATCTTGGATGCAATTGCAAATATTAATGCGGAGGGACGGCCTATTTGGAAACCAATGCATCTTCAGCCGATATATCAAGCAAATGAATTTATAACCACTGGTTCAGGTTGGGCAAATGGAGATGACGTCTTTAAATGTGGCTTGTGTTTGCCAAGCGATAATAAGATGAGCAAAGAAGAACAAGATGTCATTATTTCGGCAATTAAGAAATGTTTTGAGTAGGAGAGTTGTAGATGTCTCATAAACAAGGTTTCTACGAAAAACACATCAAACGACCACAAGACTTCTGTTGCGCATTGCTCGCTATGATTATTTTATCTCCGATCATGGCTATAACAGCAATATTGGTTCGAACAAACTTAGGTTCTCCAATTTTATTTACTCAAGATCGTCCGGGTAAAGATGGTAAGATATTCAAATTATATAAATTTCGGTCTATGAAGGATGCAACAGATAAGTATGGAAACCCGCTGCCAGATGATTTGAGGTTGACTTCTTTCGGGAAAAAGTTACGTGCAACATCTCTGGATGAACTTCCAGAACTGATAAATATTCTTAAAGGTGATATGGCAGTAGTTGGACCGAGACCTTTGTTAGTCAGTTACTTAGACAGATACTCAAAAACTCAGGCTAGAAGACATGAAGTTAAGCCTGGTTTTACTGGACTTGCTCAAGTTCATGGGCGTAATAGTATATCATGGGAAGAAAAATTTGAGTGGGATGTCAGATATGTGGATAATGTAACGTTTGTTGAAGATTGGAAAATAATCTTACTAACTCTTAAAACTGTGATTAAAAAAGAAGGTATCTGTTCAAATAGCAGCGTAACAATGGAAGAATTTAAAGGTTCTAAAGCAATTTAGAAGTTTCAATTCATCTGATAAATTCAATTGATGAATTTGGAGGTCAATATGAAAAAACTAACAATTGTCGGTGCTGGAGGATATGGGAAGGTTGTAGCAGATATTGCCATTAAGAATGGATACGAAGATATTACTTTTGTTGATGACAATCCATTGTTAAAAGATTGTTATGGATTTCCGGTGGTTGGAACTCTTAAAGATCTAAAAAATAATGATACAGATATTGTTGTAGCAATCGGTAATGCAACTTTTAGAGAAAAGATTATGAAGTCTGTTACTAAAGATCGTTTGGTTTCTTTGGTTCATCCAAATTCGGTTATAGCTGAAGATGTCAAAATTGGTCCCGGAACAATCGTTATGGCTGGAGCGGTAATTAATCCGGGTGTAAAAATTGGTTGTGGGTGTATTGTCAATACTTCGAGTTCCATCGACCATGACTGTTTGATTGAAGATTTTGTTCATGTTGCAGTAGGAGCTCATATTGCTGGTACCTGTCTTATTGGAAAAAAGACTTGGATAGGAGCTGGCGCAATTCTGAGTAATAATATTTCAATCAATGGCGATGTAACAGTTGGTGCAGGTACTGTAGTTATAAAAGACATCCAGGTACCTGGGATTTATGTGGGTGTTCCAGCTAAAAGAATTGATAAAGAGGATTGTGTGAATATGAAAAATAGTGATATCAATAAAAATCGGGGGGGGGGTAGCTAAATATCTATCTACAAAAGGAATATTAGTCGAATCTCCCTAAGTTGAACATCTAAGAATAGAAAGTAGAAATTCTATCTTTCTTACTCTACCTCAAAAAAGTTTAATTATTCGAGGACGAGTGATGTGAAAAGTTTAATTATCATTGGTGCTAGCGGATTTGGTAGAGAAGTTGCTTGGCTAGTTGAACGTATAAATAAAGTTAAACCAACATGGAATATTTTAGGGTTCCTTGATGATGATGAAACACTTCGAGACAAAACAGTAAACGGTTATAAAGTTTTAGGAAACGTAAGTGATGGTGTTTCTCGTTATAACCAATCTCATTATATATGTGCTATAGGATCTTCAAAAATTCGACAAAGAGTAGTAAATACGATATATTGAATAAATCCAGATATCAAATTCTGTACACTTATTGATCCATCAGTAGAGAAATCAGAACTTGTTTCAATTGAAGAAGGAACAATTATCTGTGCCCATACCATCCTAACTGTAAATATTACAATCGGGAAACATGTGATTATTAATCTAGACTGTACTATTGGTCATGATGCTATCATACGTGATTGTTCAACCTTGTATCCAAGTGTCAATTTATCTAGAATAACCGATATAGGTAAATGTGTAGAATTAGGAACTGGTTCAAGAATTATACAAGGAATAGAAATTGGTAATAATACGATTGTCGGAGCAGGATCAACTGTTATTAGAAATCTCCCATCGAATTGTACAGCTGTGGGATCACCTGCAGTACCAATTAAGTTTACTTAACTTTTGAGAACTATATTTATTAAGAGAAAATAATTATAAGAGACGCTTCATATATTAAAGAAATCTTACTTTTAGATAAGTGTATTGCCTCGACTATTTTTAAGATTAAAAATCCCGGGAAAAGTTTTAGTAGATTTATAGCGATTTTTCTAAAATGAAATGAAAAAGCAAAACCAGGTTAATAACGAAATATTGTTATAAGCTATATTAGTTATTATTTGACTTAATTTATTTTTAATTGGTTGCTCGATCAAGAATTCATTTACTCGATTAAGATTTTGCTTGTACGTAAAAGTAGATAATAAATAATCATAAATAAAGATCTAAATAATCAAGCTTACTTAATGATATAAAATATTATATAAGATAGTTAAAAGAGTTTTTACTTTTTGAGTCATTTTTGAGTATTGAATGTAGCGAAATAGAATTGATTATTTTCGGACTCTAATTAAAACTCTTTTTAAAGGTATGACCTATTAATGAAGGTGATTGAGTGATAGAAGGTAATAAATTTATTTTAGATTGAGCCGCTCGATTGTTTCTGATGCTACTTATTACTTTCTTTTTTTTGGACTTGTTTTTAAAAACTGTGATCTATTTTGACAGAAAGACTATGTTTAAAGAATAGTTACTAGATAACTCTCTGCTTTTAATTTAATTCTAAAAAAAAATCTGCGTAAACGTAAATGGCTGGTTCACTTCACATATGGATTTTTGTTATTTGGATTCAAATCACTGGGTAATTTGTTTCTTTTTGGATAATGTATAAAATTCTTTAAAAGATAATCAGCGACTGAGGCAAGGAAGTCTCCAAAATTGTCAGGAAACATATCTATACAGATTTTCATTTATTTAGGTCAGCACTCTAGTTTCAATAGCTTGCGTTAAAAAAATGTCAAGCGACTGTATTATCATCGTTAATTACCATAATCTAATAAGAGATGAAAATTAACGATAATCTCTGAAGAACACCGATTCACTACAATTACTTTAGTATTTTAGAACAGATGTACTCTTTGATAAAAATTAAAAAAGTATTTCTGTGAATTCATATTCGTTATTCTCATTACGATAAGTATCAAAGTCAAATATTTTTGATTAATCGAATGAAAAGTCTAATATTATTCTTCAGAGTTCTTTTTTCTAATTTCCATTTAATATTTCACCAGCAGCTAACGCAAGAGTTTTTTGGATGGTGAAGATAGTCCCAAAATTCTCTGGCTTATAATTTCCTAATAAGTTTGAAGAACTCTTTGTGCTTGTATGGATCATCAGAGAACGATAGGTTCAGGAGATGATGTTTACCAGTAATTAGGGTGTTAGCCTCGGTATATCATAAAGCTTTTTTTATAAATGGATTTAAACTGATTAACGAGTTCAACTAGAGTTGTGATATCGATATGGTTTAGAATTCGCTACAAAATGCTTTTGATGAATACTTAAAAAGGAATACGATGAATATGACTCAAATAAATGACAACACAACGATTTTCTGTAGATTTAGTCTTGGAAACACCTTTCAAAACTAATAACAAGTCTCCGGAGAAATGTTATATACGATATGGCAAAAAAATAGATTTTCCGACTAAATGTTAAAATGTCATGTTTTTAGCAAATTATGAGTCATATAATCATTTTTTTATTATGTATAGAGATTATACCTGTTTTCTAGACACATTGAGTTGTCAATCAGAAATTCGATTATATTTAATATTGTTAGAGGGATTCAATACTAACGAAAAACTATAGGGCTCTCTTTGAAAATGTGTATATTTCTTGCAAGTGAAATGAGGATCAACGTGATTTCCCTAATGATCTAGATGTATGTTATATTGAATCGACCAATCAACAAAGATGGCCGTAAATAAGCTATCAGGATGATAAGGTGATAAGTTGTTAGTATTTAAGTGGTCGTAAATTAATTCATTAATTAATAATAATTAAATTAATTAGCAGTCTTATTAATGTATACTTTTTTTGAGTAATTACGAATACTTATATATTAGGCTTTATAACTAAAAAATCTGTTTTTACTTAAAAATATATAAATTTACAGTCTCACTAGTATAGCTTGGCATTTGTATCTTTTGATAAACTGATGATAAAAAACTTTATAGATTAATAACTAAAATATATATTTTGTTTGTAATATATCATTATTAAAAATATAATTATTATTTTTATACAAAGTATACAAGTGTTCTTGTTTTGATTGAAATTATAGAATGACTAGACCATTGTATAATAATTGTTCTAATTAGAAAATTATTCTCAGAATTAATAAAATTATAGTAGTGATAATGATTTTGAAAAAAAATAATTTGTAGTGGATTTAGAATTGGTGATTATATGAAGAAGGTATTAATGGTTTCATCTGTTGGTAGATTCATAAAAACATTTGAGAAAAACGATATTAAAATTCTCGAAGAGATGGGATTTCAAGTTGATATTGCCACAAACACCGTATTAAATGATAATGATAGTCTAAACGAATTACATAATCTAGTTAATAATATCGAGTTTCCGCGGAGACCTTTCTCTCTAAAAACAATCTCTGCAACTAGTAAATTATTGAAATTATTGAAAAGAAATGACTATTATGCTATCCATGTTCATACTCCTGTGGCGGCATTTATTACTCGATTAGTTGTACTCTTGTATAAAAAGAAAAAAATGAAAATCATTTACACATGTCATGGTTTTCACTTTAATAGAAATAGTTCATTGCTCAATTGGATGTTATATTATCCAATCGAATATTTAATGTCTTTTGTCACAGATCTCATTATAACAATTAACCAAGAGGATTATGAAATTGCAAAAAAATTCAAAGCAAAAAATGTGGAATTAATCGCGGGTGTAGGCATAGATTTAAATAGAATCAATAGTAACCAAGTAAATGGAGATGAATTGAGAAATGCTCTTGGATATGTAAATGATTTTATCATAATTACTATTGGTGAATTGTCAAAAAGAAAGAATCAGAAAGTTATTTTCGAAGCATTATCATTACTTAATTCAAAAAACATTAGATATATATTAATTGGTTCTGGATCTGAATACTTAAACCTTAAGAAATTAGCGACTAAATTAAATATATCTGATCAGATCGTATTTTGTGGTGAATTACAGAAAGACGATGTATACAAATTGATAAACATAGCAGATATTGGAGCTATCCCATCAAAAATCGAAGGACTTGGGTTGGCCGGATTAGAATGTTTAGCTTGTGGGAAACCTTTAATTGGTTCAGGATATCAAGGAATTAGTGAATATTTAAAAGATGGCTTAACAGGATTTATTTGTAAAAACAATCCAGAAACTTATGCATATAGGATTAAAGAATTAGTTGAAAACAAAACCTTAATACAAACAATGAAACCAAACTGTATACAGATGGCAACAAAATTTGATATCTCTCAAAGTGATAAACAGATGCGAAAAATCTATAACTCTATATTGGGTGATACTGGGTGTTGTGTGAAATTATAAATAATTTTAAAAAAATGTTGATCTTATATATATGATTAAATTTAAATTAAGCAGATAAAGACTAATAATGACCAAGGGATATAGTTTATTATAGTGGATACGATCCCGAAGTTTCTTCTGTGGCTCTAAATAATAAAAATAAATAATTCATCCATATTATTAAATATTATGTTCTAACTAGATAATCGCTACCTACTCGACTTTATTTGATTTTTGAATATATAGTCTAAAATCTCTTCATCTTATAACAAATGAAGTAAGCGTTTTATATGTTAGTACAGATACTGTGGTTTCATATAAAATAAAATGCCATTCTGATAAGTGGATAAATGTGCATTTTTGCTATTTGACCATAACATCGTCCAAGAAACGGTAATATTGATCCTTACTTTTGAAAGATCGTGAACAGAATTTTAACGCGTTATCCGAAAAATGAGCGCACTAAAAAGAGATCTAAACGGATAATCCTATTTAGATTTAAATATTCTTCGATAAAGATTTAGTGCAGATCAACACAATCGATGCTGATTGGAGTAGTTTCGGTTATTCACATTCCGAGCAAATCTTCTGGTTCCTGATTTAACAGGTGTCCTCTCCTTTTTAATCAGGGTAATCAATTTCTCTTCATCCAGAATCCGGTATGAAAAGAAATCCCTGCAAGTTCCATAGCTGCTTTTCGATTAACCTGCCATTCATACTTCAGAGGTCTCTGCGAAGACAGTTTTAAACGTCGCTCCTGATCCATCTGGACCTGACAGTAATCAATGACAGTACTGGACAGATTGTACAAAGTTAAAGCTGCCCATACTTCCTGATGAATCAATTCCTGCTTTCGGGCGTGGATGGCAATGAGACCAATGATTCGTTTCAGTTCTCCAAAAGCAGTTTCAATACTCCAGCGGCTTTTATAAAGATGACGAAGATCCTGTATAGAAAAACGATCTTCTGGAAGATTGGTGATCAGATATTCATAATCATCATCTTCATCCTGGGAATTTTCCTGATGTTTGATTTGAACCTTTACAAGACGAAATTGAACCTGATATTCTCCATTTTCATCAAATCCAGGAAAGTTCTGATCCTGCACAAAGTGGTATTGGTTGTTCCCTTGATGGATTTTGAGTTTTCGTCTTGTGAAGATTTTATTGACTGTGCAATCAATCTCTCCTGGCAAATCATGGTATTCCCCTGGAAGAAGAGAGTAGAAATCCTTTTCTTCATTCGAATCAGGTAGTATTAGCCCTGCTGATCGATCTGGTATTCCAGACTGAAGTTATGGCAGTAACGATCCATGACAAAAATGACCTCCTGAAGTTCATGGACTCGAGCACACAATCTTTGTGCAGCAGAATGTTCATCCTTTCGGGTTGATTTTTGAATATCCATATCCACAAACATTCTGGATCCAACATTGTACAAGGCATTCATGTGACAAGCTGCTCTGAAAATGTGGCTGCTTCTTGTTTTGACCAGATCTTCTTCAGTTTTATTGATCGTTTCTTCCGGAAGGTTCGATCCATCAATGGCAAGAATCACAAAACCTTTGAAGCGGCGGTCCATAGCCAAACGCTGCTGGATCTGCTGATTCACCTCCTGAAAAATAGCCTGAAAAAACTCAGGAGAAATTTTTTCCTAACTTACGTCAAAGATGACTTGAAAAAGATCAAATCTGAATCATAATTTGTGAATCTTGCGTTTTACCGCCTGAAGGCTGAAGATAAAATCGGCTAGTATGGGCAAGGTAAGTTTTCGACAGCGGGAGAAATGGTGATTCTCCCAAAATCCGCCCCTGGCCATAACTTTTTCAATGGCGTCTTCAAGAATATTTCTGGATTCTTCGGGGGAGATATGGCGATCCGAATGATCAAAGAATTCTTACAGGACGCTATATGATGTTAAAGCATCGAAATGTAAGGTAGGTAATAGGTTAAAAACAGGCATGTAACAGGACTCCTTTCAAACCCCAAAGATAAGGTCCGTCGAATCCTTCGGATTGTGTAAAAAAAAACTCGAAAACCACTTGTCAAGTATCTCTTTTGTATTAATTCATAAAAAACCAAGAGAAATCATGTATTCATGCTGTGGGGTATACTTGATGCTAAAAAGAGAAAACAAAAAAAGCTAAATCACCTGTTTAAGATGATTCGCTAACTATAAAATTCGTTCACCGAATAGCATAGGATATTGTAGATATTAGGAGAAGATGTCGAGTTCAAATACCGAATATATCGAAGAGTACAGAGCAGAATTAGAACAAATGTCATAAAAATCTGGAAACTAAGTAAAACAGTTTCTTTATATTTATTTGCTCAGCAATATTGAGTGAGACCAAATTCTTAGTCGATATATTAAACAGGTTGATAATGAATGAGTCTGTTATGAAAAACCTAAGTAATTGGAAGACCTATCATCTTTATTCAAAATTGATTAACAAGCATTGATGGAAAGTTTTTTTATAGATGTTTGTTACGTTTAATCTATCGACTTCTCAAATAGAAACTGATATTTAACCAAGCCAGTTTCCTAATTTTTGAATAAGCTTTAATCTCTGATCTATCTATCAGCAGTAGAAAGATATGTTTAAAAATAATTAAAACCGAAAATTAATTTTGATTTCTAAGTATTCCTATCTCTAGAAAATTTATGTGAATATGTAATCGAAAAAAATCTATAGTCTTTCTTTTAGATAGTACCGCTTATATTTAGTTAAAGTGTTATAGGATACTGTTTTATAGCAAGTTAGGTTGAAGCAATAGTTATAGAGGTGCGGAAATGAAAATATTATATTTTATTTATGGACTCAATAATGGAGGAGCGGAGACGTTTATTTATAACGTATTAGCAAATATAAATTTAAATAAATACAATATCGAATTATTAATACAGCAAGCTGATATTATCAATAAAAAAATAGGTAAACTAATTGAGAAGAATAGAATAAAAGTCCATCAAATAACACCGATTAACAAAAACCCTTATAAATTTTATGTTCAATATAAAAAGGTTTTAGAAACCGAGAAGTTTGATGTCGTCCATATTCATCTAAACTCTTTGATTAATAGATATTCTTATTTATTACCCTACTCATTAGGGAATAAAGTAATAATTCATGCTCATAACTCTAACTCTAATGCTGGAAGAGTTGGCAGAATAGCTCATAAAATCAATAAACTTGATAAAAGAATATTGAAGATGAAACATATTGCATGCAGCAATAAAGCTGGTAAATGGATGTTTGGAAATTTACCATATACGTTCATACCGAATGGGATAGATTTTAATGTTTTTAAGTTTGACGAAACTGTTCAAAAAAAACTTAGGAAACAATATCATATTCCTGAAAACAGCATGATTATTGGCCATATTGGAAGATATGTAGAAGCAAAGAATCATGAGTTGATAATTGAAATATATAAATCATTACGCCAAACTAATGTTAATGTTTTTTTAATATTGATTGGAGATGGACCTTTATTTAAAACAATTGAGAATAAAATTAAAGAGTATAGTCTTGATGATTTTATAATTCAGATCCAATGTGTTGAAAATCCTCAAGATTATTATTCTTTATTTGATCTCTTGCTGTTTCCCTCAAAATTCGAAGGATTACCTTTTGTTATGGTTGAAGCCCAAGCTACAGGCTTACCAATTGTTTGCTCAGACATCATAACAGAAGAAGTTATATATACACCTTTAGTTAAAAGAATGCCTATTGATACAACAGTCTCTGGTTGGGTCAATATAGTATCTAAACAAATTGGAAGCATATTAAATCATAAAAACAGGAGAACGGAGAATGTTAAAACAGAAAAGTCTATTCAATACGATATTAAAAAAACTATAAATGAACTCGAAAATATGTATGAGGAGTGTATTCAATGAAACATATTATTATACAAGTAGAGGACATTTTTAAATATCCTCCAACAATTACTCTGTTAAATATCTTAACTTATTTCAATCAAGAAGTTAGTTTGGTTAACGCATTTGAAAGTGCAGAAGTTAATAATTTATGTCAAAAAAAAGGCATCAAATTAATTAATTTAAAAGTTCGTTATGATTTGAAAGAAAATGGCATAAAAAAGTTAATTAAAATACCTATTATTAGAAAATCGATTAAAGAAATCGTGATGAATAACAGAGATGATTCGATATTTTGGATAATGACATCGACGACAATGAAATGTATTGGAAGCAATATGTGGAATTCCCGATATGTTTTATATATGTATGAATTATATGAGAAGCTCAAATATCATAAGCTAATACCATATTTCCAAATTGATCTTAATAAGTTGTTTAATAATGCGTCGTTAATTATTGAATGCGAAAAGAATCGTTCATACATTGCTCAAGCTTTATTTAATCTAGATGTTAAACCAGTCGTCATTCCAAATAAACCTTATTTATTTGGAATGACAGAACAAATATCATTAAATAAAGCTGATAGTAAACTAAGCCAGATTAATGAAATTTTGAAAGAAGCTACTGAAAAGTATGTTATCTTATATCAAGGCGTTATTGATGATGAACGGCCGATACATTTGTTTTCTAAAGCAGTTGAACAATTGGGCGATAAATTTCTATTAATAATTATGAGTGATCAAATAGACAAATTAGAATACATTGGTACGAATACAAGGTTAATATCTTTTATAGAGCCTCCCACACATTTAGAAATAACGAAAAAAGCAGATCTTGGAATTTTAGTCTATAAGCCTTCAAATTCTTCAGAAACCTCATATCTAAATTCACTATATTGCGCACCGAATAAAATATTTGAATATGCAATGTTTGATATTCCTATGATCGGTAATAATGTTCCTGGATTGGCTAACGTTTTAGAGGAGCATGGTGTAGGAAGATGTTTTGACTCTCTTGAAATATCAGAAATTAAAAAAATAATCAAATTTATGTATGAAAATCATGCAATGTTTAAAGGTCGAGCAAGAAAATATTATGACTCTGTTGATAATATAGAAGCTTTTAGAAAAGTAATAGAAAAATTACAGTAGGTGAAAAATGAGAAGTTATGTTAGTTTGAAATCAAAAAATATAACTAAAGGAATAATGATTTTAATCTGTTTATCGCCTTTTCTTCAAATTTATTCAGAAGCAAAAATTGACGTCTTAGTGTTAGCTTTAATAAGTGCTTTATCTATTCTGGTAGTAACAATAAAAAAAGATTTTAAATTAAGTCCGCTATTCTATTTGTTTGTATATTCTATATGTTTGAAAGCAATAATGAGCATAATTATCGGAGATGTACGATATATTAATTTAAATAGAACGATCGGTACACAAATATGTATATTATTGATTTGTCTTTTAACTAAAGTTCAACTTAAAGATTTAATCAAAGTGTATAAGGGTTTTGCATACTTCTCTGTTGTTTTTTTTATTTTACAGATAATTTTCTATTTTGTTCTTAAATATCCTTTAATGTTTGAAATACCTTTTTTAGAACCCGATCCTATCTATACTCAGGCTTATAAATATCTTGAGCGATGTCTGATATCTAATGTAATATTTCCACGGTTTCCTGGACCTTTTTCAGAACCAGCTAATTATGCCGCTTTTGTATTACCTTTGTTAATAATTGAATTAAATAAAAAAGATAGAGATGGAATTTTGAAATCAATAATAATTGGTATGACTATTCTTTTAAGTACTTCTGGTATTGGTATTGTAATATTATCAGTTATTACATTTTACTTTGCAGCTTATTATTTGGCGAAAAAGAAGATGCGAGTACCAGTATGGCTTTTTTTTGCTTTCATATTAATAATTATTGGTTTTGGATTGGTGGTTATTACAAATCAGGCGTTTCGTGATAGTATTAATAATTTATTTGTTTCTAATAACGGTTTAAAATCTTCTAAAGCAGATTATAGAATTTATCGGGGGTTAGCATATTTTCTTAAACTACCATCGGTCTTAAAAATTTTTGGAATCGGATTATATGATGCAGAAGCGTTCGCAAAAATCTTGAATATAAATAACCAATTTGATGTTGAAACTGCTTTTTATGAGTATTTTAATGGAGTATCTCAGATCGTTATTTATTTTGGCTTCTTAGGTTTCGGCTTGGTTGTTTATTACTTTATTTGGATGTTGAGAAAAACAAAACATCTTGGTAGACTGATCTTTTTTGCTTATATTTTATTGATTATTGGTTCTTCTCATTTGTTTGATCAAATTGGCTTGCTATATTTACTTTTGATAAAAGCTACTTCTACAAATGGTATTAATATTGATAGAAAATTTAGTAATATTAAGGAGATGTTAAATCTTAAGGGTTTATGAAGAATAGGAACCCATTTGAAGCTTTCTATAGTCAGTCTTAATATTACTTTTAATACAGATTGTTCAGCTATGTGTTTTAATGAAGACTGAATACAGTAGCAGATAGGAGTGTAGCCTATATTCTTGATGCAAAATATTGTTATCAAAACTGTTAGGAAAAGTTTTAGAAAAATTTCTTTTCTTTTTGAAAACAAGAAATAGGTTTTTTTCCTCATTAGTCCATAATCTTGTCCAATATAACTAAGTTTCTAATGAATTTCGCTGGATAGAGCATAATAATATTAACCAAAAATCTTTATGTTTTAAATTATCTAAGTCTTCTTTTCGGTTCTATAGAAATTACTGATTTGTATAGGTGATTCGGAAGTATAGAATAAATAAAACCAATATTAACGAGTGCTTATTGCCCAGTCCTCAATATTCCGCACCGTTGAACTTTACTTTATATTCGATAATTTTCTGAACTTTTCGGTATAAAATCTATTTTTATTAAATTCGTTAACTATTCTTGCTACATTAAAGATTTATTGATATAAATATTTACTATCCAAATCAAATGATGTATTTTTCATAATCATTTATCGTGGACTAGATTCAATTGAAACTTTATTAAATAAAAATGTCATAAAATTAATATCGTAAATTAATATATTAGCATTATTTAATTAATTTTTTTATTTATAATTTTAGTAATAATTAATTCAATTAAATTTAGAAGGGTGGAATATTAGTGAATAAAATTGGAGTTTTAACCATACATTTTGGTGTAAATTACGGTTCCGCGTTACAAGCATATGCACTAAATAAAATTCTCAATGAAAAAAAAGCAAATGTTGAGTTGATAAACTATGTACCAAAAAAATATGGAATATGGAATCAATTCTATAATGAAAATAAGAATAAATACAATACTGTTGTAATAATTGTTGGTTATATTATCAAATTTATACCTAGAATAAAAAAAAGAATAGTATTTGAAAGATTCTTAAATAATAATTTAACTATCACTGAAAAAATAAATAGTCAATCAACATTACAACGTTATTTTAAGAACTACCAAGGGATTATTGTCGGAAGTGATCAAGTTTGGAATTCGGATTACAATCTGGAAGAGAGTAAAATTTATTATTTATCAAGTCTACCCAATGAAATTAAAAGATATTCATATGCTGCTAGTTTTGGTAAAGAACAGTTAAATGAAACTGATAAAAGATATATTGTTAATGAACTTAACAAATTCAGAAAAATATCAACACGAGAAGATACGGGTGTTTCACTTTTAAGAGAATTTAAATTGAATTCAACACTTGTTTTAGATCCTACACTTTTAATTGATAAGAAAAAGTGGATTTCCCTATTCAACTTAAAGCAAATCAAAGGAAAAAAATTCCTTCTAATATATGTAATGGATTACCAATTTGAAGATCTCATTAATCAAGCCATTAAAGTAGCAGATTATCTTGATCTTGATATATATGTTATAGCATTTAAAAAATATAAACACCCAAGAGTAAAGAAATGTTTTGTTAACTTAGATCCAAAAGAATTTTTAGAAGTGATATTAAATTGTAGTTTTGTAGTTACAAATTCATTCCATGGTATTGCGTTTTCAATCAACTTTAAAAAAGATTTTTTTGCAATTGCAAAAGATAAATATAATTCAAGAATAGAAAGTCTTTTAAGAATTTGTAGTTTAGAAGAGAGAATGATAAAAAGAGAGAAAGCCATTGAATTACAAGCTATAAAGCCGATTGATTATAATTTGATTGATAATAAATTAGAAATTTATAGAAATCAATCCAGCAAGTATATCGATAGTATTATCAGTGAGATAGGATAGGTATTAAATGAGAAATAAAATATGCTTGGTAGTATTGAATTATAATGATTATGTGACAACTGAGAGTTTTATTAAAAATATAGAAAATTATAAGTCAATTGATACAGCAATTGTTATAGATAACAAATCGAATAACGATTCATTTGATAAACTAAAGAAATATAACAGAAATAACATTTTTGTTTATCAATCGGATCATAATGGTGGATATAACTATGGTAATAAATTTGGATTAAATGAGATGATACGGCTTGGCGAATATAAATATTTTATCATTAGTAATCCTGATGTTATTTTTGAGGAAGATACAATAATTAAAATGTATAATACGTTAGAAAATAACGACAAAATTGGTTTAATTGCGCCAATAATGATCAATAGAGACAAAACTAAGAACTATAAGTCTGTGTGGAAAATCCCTAATGCTCTTAATTACATTTTGTTTTCGTTCAAATATTTAGGCTTTTTTTCCAGAAAATTTATGTATTATAGCAAAAATGAATTGATTAAGCCAGGAATAAAAATAGTTGATTGTGTTGCTGGATCTTTTTACATGATGAGGACTGATGCTTATATGGATGCAAAACCGTTTGATACAAATTTATTCTTGTACTGTGAAGAAACAGTCAGTGGAATCCAGCTTCGCAAGGCGGGATGGAAAGTTGCTGTTGATCGAGATATAACTTTTTTGCATGATCACTCTACTTCAATAGATAAAACTTTCAATAAATTTTCGCAAAGAAAAATAATGTGGAAGAGTAGAATATATGTTCTTGAAAAATATTTCAATTTAAATTTATTTGAAAAGTGGATTGTTTCCAGAATCAAAAATTATTATGAATTAAAGTTCTGAAAGAGTAATAGAAATGAAAACAGAAATATTACTAAAAAGTTACGACCAATGTACTGGATGTGCTGTATGTTCGTTAATTTGCCCGGTCAAAGCAATATCAATGGTTAATGAAACAGAAACGGGAGCAGACTATCCAGTAATTAATGATGCAATTTGTGTTAATTGCCAATATTGTATTAAGAAATGTCACCAGAAACAGACAATAGTTCCTGAACAATATGATAAAAAAGTTTATGCAGCCAGGAGTATGAATACTGATTTGACTAAATCTGCTTCAGGAGGAGTTTTTGCTTCGTTAGCTAAACAGTTTGTTCTTGATGGAGGTATTGTTTGTGGGGCTGTCCTTTCAAGGAGTGATCACGGTTTTGAATGTAAGCATAAATTAGCTAGTTGCGAAGAGGAAATACTTCCTATGTTAGGTAGTAAATATGTGCAGAGTTCAATAAGTGATGCTTTGCATAGCATAAAGCGAATTTTAGATAATGATCCAAAAATCAAAGTGTTGTTCTCAGGGACAGGGTGTCAAATTAGCGCATTATATAACTATTTAGGTAGGAAACCCAGCAATTTGTACACGGTCGAAATAATATGTCACGGAGTACCTACGATAAAATTATTCAATAAATATATTTCTTATATAGAAAATAAAAAAAACATAAAAGTTATCGATTTTCAATTTAGGATTAAGAAAAAAGATACCAGAAAAGCAGCTCGTATCACCTATGTAAGTAAATCAGGAAAAATTAAAAATAAAATCATAGAACCATTTAATTCTTTATATTATTTTGAATTTGAAAAAGGAAGTATATTTAGAGATAGTTGTTATAAATGCCAGTATTCAAACGAAAATAGAATAGGTAATATTACGATTGGCGACTATTGGCATTTTAATGAACAAGAACCACTCAAAAGTAAAAATAATAAAGATTTTTCAGAGTCAAAGGGTATTTCTTGTTTAATTGTAAATGATTTGCAGGGAGATGAACTAATTGCAAAATATGGATTGGGTATAAAACGTTTGGATACTACATATGAAAAAGTAGCGAAGTTTAACCCACATTTGCTGTTTTCAACAAATGGAAATAATATAGTTGCAAAAAATATGATGAAAAACCTTGAAGCTTGTTATAAACAACATACTAGACGAGTTGTTCTTAACCTACCGATCTATCTTTTTAAAAAGTCAATACCATTAAAAATCAAGAAATGTATAGCTGGTATTTTTAAAAGTTAAAGCGTATATAAAAATCCAAAACACTTTCTACCTTGTATTTTATGATGCGCTTAACAAAAGTATTTCTATAAACTAGTTTGTTCATAATTCGTGAATAAATGATTAGAATCTGGTTTTTATACTAAATATTTAACAAATAAAGTTGCTATTTAGTATTATGGTGATGTAATATAGCGGAAATAATCCGGAGGTTTCTTCTGTGTCTCAGAATACTAAAGTCAATCAACCATCTTTTTTCGATAACATGTTCTATTTCAGTTCTGACCTTACCCGCTATCTTGAGGATAGCTGGGCTGGCGAATTCAGAAAGCATATTCTTCCTATCCTCATTGAGGCTCAGAAAGACTTTGCACCTCTTTACTCCAACAAACTGAATACCCGTCCATCCACTCCAACCTTTCTGGTTCTTTTGGCTATATGGTTCTGAAATCCTTATTTGTTTTAACCGATGAGGATCTCATTCTCAGAGTTCGTACGGATGCTCCCATTCAGTATGCCCTGGGCACTTTAGGACAGTCATCTCAGTCCATTAATGAACTCACTTTGTCTCGTTTCAGAACGGCTTTGACACTGTACGAACAGGAAACAATTATTGATCTTATTAAAGGGCTGTTCGAAAAAGTATCTGAAGAACTAAAGAAGATCTATCTGGGCACCTCTCTGATGCGTCGTGTGGATTCCATCATGATTTCTGGCGGCTGCCGTCATCTTTCTCGTCTGCATCTTGCCCATACCGTAAACCGCAACGCTCTTTTTACTCTGAAAAAGGCCGATGCCCATATGGAAATTCCAGAAGGACTGGAGCACTATCTGAACGAATTCGACGAAAATCAGGCGACTTATCACTCCGATAAACCTCAGGATGAAAAGCTGTTCACTGCTTTTCAGGACGCTGTACAGATCGAACAGTTATTTACCGAAGAACTGAAAACTACGGAGGACTAGGCCTATTTGACTCGTTTTATCGATGAACAGATCGTTTTGGATGAAACCGGATCATTTCAGGCCATTCGTGATGGGAAAACTCTGACATCTACAACGATGTATAACCCTGCAGATCCAGAAGGAACCATCAGCAAAAAAGCAGGTGTGACTCATTTTGATTATGTCGGCTGCTTTGCCGAAACAGTAGATCAGGACACAAACCGTAAGATTATTGATTCCTGCGACTTCAAACCAAACATTCACAGCGACACCAGGTTCTGTGCTGAAGAACTGGATCGAATGCATGAAAATGGAGATACAAACATTCTCGTTGGAGATGGTGGTTTTATCAGCCAGGATCTGGTGGATAAGGCAGAAAGTTATGACATCCAGCTGATTGGAACCGATCTGACAGGTAAAGACACCCCAGATCAGATGGCTGATTTTTCACTGGATGAAGAAACTCAGGAAGTCGTATGTCCAGCCGGTTATAAAGCCGATCGTGTCAGCCAGGCTAAGGATAAAGAGTCTTACCATGTTTCATTCCTCAAAGAACATAAGTGCAGCAATTGTCCGCATCAGAAAACCTGTCCATTGACTTCTCATAAAAGAGTGTTTTCTGGCAAAATCTCCAGAAAACAAATCAACAGAGCCAGAACGCAGAGAATGATGGAGACCGAAGAATTCAAAACATTCTATCGTTTCAGAAACGGAGTAGAGGCCATTCCAAGTCAGCTGCGGCGTGTTCAGAGAATTGATGAGGCGGCGGCTCCAGGATTTCTGCGCAAAAAACTATGGTACACGATTGCTATCACCGGAATTAATATTCGGAGAGCCATCCGGTACGGGCTTGAAGATGGGGAAAACTCCCTGAGTAAGGGAGGAGGGCGCCCAGAAAAGGCCAGAAATCACCCAATTGAGGGTGAAACAGCCTCAAAAAGAGGCGAAAAAGCCAGAAATCCGGCTAAAATCAGTATTCAAATTTTAAAAACTTTTGAAATTTTTATTCATTTCACAATCTCGAGAATTTTTCAGCGAGTTCAATCCAAAATCGTCTACGGAATTTGAACAGACATTGAAAAACTCGACTTCTGTAAAGCGCATCATAATTGTAGGGAATCTTCATTTGCTTTTTTATTTATGATGGGATATATATATCAAGAGATTCATGTTATAACTGCCAATACGCTAGAAAAAACAGGATTGGCGATATAACCCTAGGCGATTACTGGGGAGCAAAGAAATTTCATCCTGATTTTAATCCAGATTTTGGTGCTTCATTAGTTATGATAAATTCTAAAAAAGGATTAAATCTATTCAATCAGATTAAATCGGTTATTACATTTGAAGAGTCATCATATGAAAATGCTTCAAACGAAAATGAACAAATTGTTAAGCCAGTCACAAGACCAGAAGAGCGTGATTTTATACTTAAGAATTGGGAATCGAATGGATATTCTTATTTAAATAATTTTTATAAAAAAGCAGTAAGGGGTATTTGGAAAGATAAGATAAAAAAATTATGTATCATATGACTAAATAGATAAGGGAATAAGATGATTGATGTTATTGCGCTAAATTATAACGATGCAGAAGAAACCATAAGATATGTTAATAGTATTAAAGAGTATAAATCTATTTCTAATATAGTGGTTGTTGATAACTATTCAACAGATAATTCATATGAATTAATCAGTCAAATTAAAAAT
The DNA here is from genome assembly GCA_910585935.1 of uncultured Lachnospiraceae bacterium. Lineage (GTDB taxonomy): Bacteria > Bacillota > Clostridia > Lachnospirales > Lachnospiraceae > MGBC136627. The sequence continues at coordinate 22,107 of CAJUHN010000023.1, forward strand.
GATAATATTCACATTTTACAGAGTGGTAAGAATGGAGGATATGGCTACAGTAATAACTGTGGTATTAAGTATTCTATCAATAAAATGAATAGCAAATATATTGCTATTACTAATCCTGATGTAAAATATTCTGATTCTTGCTTAGAAAATTGTAAAAAATTTCTTATTAGCAATAAAGATAAAGGAATTCGCGTTTGTGCTCCTAGGATGAAAGATCTGAATAACCATTATGTAAAGAGTGCCTGGTTAATTCCAGGCTGGTTTAGATATGTAAGTTTTAGTTTATTTTTATTGGGAAAAATTTTTAAATTAAAATATATAGAAAATGAAAATAATGATTACAGCCTTTGCCAATGTGTAGCTGGTTCTATGTTAGTCGTTGATGCTGAGGCAATCGAGAAAGTCAATATGTATGATGAAGATATTTTTTTATACTGTGAGGAAACCGTTCTCGGTATTAAAATGGAGCTAGCAGGTTATAAAACAGCTATACTAAATAGGGAAGAATTTATTCATGCTCATTCTGTGAGCATTAATAAAAGCATATCAAGTAAAGTTACTCAACAAAAAATTATGTGGAAGAGTAGACTTATAGTATTAAAAAAATATTACCATCTAAATAATGCTCAACTTTACTTTTCCTATTGCTTGAGTAGGTTAGGAATCTTAGCTGTTAGGATAAAAGCGTTTAGAGATAAAATCAATGAAAAATAGAAAATCATTGGGTGTTAATGCTTCATTGAATATACTGCGGACAATTTTATCATTATTATCTCCTCTATTAACATATCCGTATATTTCTCGAATATTAGGTGCAGAAAATATTGGTAGTATAAATTATACTAATTCAATAATTCAATACTTTGTGCTTTTATCAGGTCTTGGAATAAGTACCTATGGAATTCGAGAAGGAGCTAAAAATGTAGATAATAAGAATAAGTTAAGTAAATTTATCAGTGATTGTTTTACGATAAATTTGATATTTACTGTTATATCATACTTACTGTTTTTAATTTTACTTTTTGCATTTAGACACCAAAGACATTATTATTGGCTTTTTATAATACAAAGTTTTTTGATTTTATTTAATACAATCGGTATAGACTGGGTGAATTCCGTTTTTGAAGACTATTCTTATATAACAATCAGAACGATTGTTGTCCAAACCATAAGTATCATATTAACATTTACATTAATTAAGGAAAGGGATGATTATTTACTATATGCTATTGTAACAGTTGTTAGCACGGGGGTTGTAAGTGTGCTAAATTGGCTGCACTATAGGACAAGAGTTAGAATTAAAATTGAAAAAAACCCCAATATAAGAATACATTTTAAACCGATATTCATTTTCTTTGCTAATAAGATGGCAGTAAATATATATGTAAATTCTGACACAACAATGCTTGGTTTATTTGCAGGTGACTATTATGTGGGTTTATATTCTGTTTCTGTTAAAGTCTATACAATTATTAAAAATTTGTTAGCTGCATTCTATACTGTATATATTCCTAGATTAGCTTATTTAGAAAACTCTAATGAAAAAAAATTTAAAGAGCTGTATTCAAACCTTATTTCGATTATGACTTTAATAATACTTCCAGCTTCAATAGGATTATTGTTTTTATCAAAAGAAATTGTGTTGTTGTTATTTAGCAATGAATATAAGCAAGCAAGTTCCTCGTTAGCTATTTTAAGTGTGGCAATTATATTTGCCATTTATGGCGGCTTGGTTTCATCAGTGTACGATGTTGTAAAAGGGCAAGAAAAAACAATTTTGAAATCCACAGTATATTCTGCGGTCTTGAACGTTTCTATTAATTTGATAATTCTTCCGATTTATAAGGCAAATGGTGCTGCTTTAACAACATTATTGGCTGAAGCTTTCAATTTTATTTTTTGCTTAAATAAATCAAAAGGAATTTTTAGTTTTATAGAAGTAAAAAATGTCTTCAATAATTTAATGCATTCTTTAATTGGTTGTTTCGAAATAGGAGTAATTGTTTTTACTATTAACAACATATCAGATTCAGTGCTGTTCGTCTGTGTTTCAACAGTCATAATCAGTGTAATTATTTATTCTTTAACGCTCTATTTACTTAAAAATCCTTTTGCTCTTGAATTTAAAGAATATCTTAATAATAAAATAAGTTCGACAAGACGAAGATTATAGTGATGAAAGCGAATATTCTATAACCAGATAATCCGTAATGTGTACAATGATTGACGTACAAAAAAACACGCTAATGTCTTCCTGTTTTACTTATTTTATTCAAGGCATGACCGATGATCGCCAGTCATGCTACCCTCGGTTTATGAAACTTGGAATTTTCCAAATTCATGCTCAGTATAAACTAAAAATTCTCTCCTTCTCAATTGATTGCTAGAATCATTCTGAGATCAGATATATGTAAATTACGGAGTAGAAGAATCACTTTTCCGGACTAAAAGACCATAAACCATTCAACTTTTTAGTGATGATAAAAGGCCTAATTCAATGCAATGTTGGATTAGGCCTTTCTTTATCAAATGTCATAATTTGTACCAAGCCGCTTCGCGGCTCGCTCCGAAAGTTGTTGGTTAAGAGCTAAGGATATCGTCACCCCTACTTGTTGATTCGTAACCTTTTGAAATTTGCACGGGCTTAGATCCTCCGGTTCCAGTCGATAT
>CAJUHN010000024.1 GCA_910585935.1 uncultured Lachnospiraceae bacterium
CGAATTTAGTACCATTACGTCTGGAACGGAGCGAAAGCGCGGCTTCGCTGGAATATTTTTTTGCCGACGCGAACCTTCACTCAAAATGTTCCCCTATCTTTTCTCTAATAATAGAAAAAATAAAAGATATATTTTTCGCCAAAAATAAAAAAGTTTTTTTATAATTTAAAAACAGAGTTTCTGAATTAGCAGATATTTCTTACAAATACTTTCTTTTTATTGTTCATTCATAAAATGTTCATAAAATATTTGTATAATAACTTATAAAAGTATTTTTGTGGGCGCTTCGTTAGAAAAATAGATTATAAATAGCAAAGGAGAAAGAAATGGCTGGGGAGAAAAAAGAACAGCAAGATGAATTTGCTTTTATTACAGAAAAAGTTATGGAGCAATCAATTAGAAGAAAACGATGGATGATGAGGATATTAGGGACTTTTATATTGGCAATTATTTTTGGAACTACAGCAGCAGTATCCTTTGTTTTGGTGTTGCCTTATATACAAGCTAAATTCCCAAAGGAGGAAGAGAGAGAATCCATTACTATTCCTAGAGATGAACTGCCTACGATGACACCAATACAAATAGAAGAATCTAATATAACACAAGAAGAAATATCTACAACAGAGCCTATTATTGATATTGTAGAAAATGTTTTAGCGGAAAGAACACTCACTATAGAAGATTTTAATTCACTTTATGAAGCTATTTATCAAGTTGTGGAAAAGGTGAATCAGTCTATCGTGACAGTGATTTCTGTGGAGAGCGAGATAGATTGGTTCAATAATCCTTATGAATCAAAAGGAGAAACGTCAGGGCTTATTTTTAATAAGACAGACACAGAAATTTTGATTTTGACAGATATAGAGAGTATTCATTCGGCAGATGATATACGAGTGACCTTTGAAAATGGAAAAGAGTGTGGAGCTATTCTCAGAAAGGCAGATATTGTATCTGGAATCGCTATTTTAGCTATCAATACAGAGGAATTTACAACAAAAGAGTTACAAGCGATCAGTACAGCGGTTTTGGGAAATTCTTATATTACAAAACCGGGGGATATCGCAATAGCAGTCGGAAGTCCATTAGGAGATAATTATTCTATGGCGTATGGGGTGATTTCCTCTATAAAAAATATAGTACAAACGACAGATGCGAATTATAAAATATTGAGTACCAATATAGTTGGAAGTAAACAGGGAAAAGGGTTTTTAATTAATACAAAGGGAGAAGTCATTGGTATTTTAACCAAATTGAGAGAAATAGAGAGCAGAGAACAGATTGTAGAAGCGATTGCAATTTCTGATATGAAAGGTATTATTGAAAAATTATCGAATGGAATCGCTATCTCTTATTTTGGAATAAAAGGTCAGGAGATAACAACAGAATTAGAAAAAGAAACAAAAAGACCACAGGGAATCTATGTGACAGAGGCTATTGTCGGATCGCCTGTATATAAGGCAGGAATACAAAGTGGCGATGTTATTGTGGCATTAGGGGAAACAGAAGTAAAAACTATGAAAACTTTGCGCAATTTATTGGATAATTATGAGCTGGGCGATGTGATAAAAGTGACAGTTAAAAGACAAGGGAGAGAAGAAGAAAAGACCATTGTATTTGATGTAATATTAGAAACACAAAAGTAGATGGCGCTGAATGGGCTATTGTTTAAAAAGAGAGCAATAGCTTTTTCTTTTTTAGAGATATAAAATGTAATAGTAGTGTGATTTTTGAAAGGGAGATATATATGATAAAAAATAGTAAAATTTATATTAGAAATTTAGAAAAATAAGGGAATTAAGTTGAATTATTTTATAAAATACTATATGATAATAAAGAAGAATAGAAAGGTATGCCATATGGCAATAAGGTGTTAATATGAGATTTATTAAAGATTTAAATGATGGAGATAGAGTGTTAGATGTATATCTTTGCAAATATAAACAGTCAGCAGTGACTAAGAATGGAAAGACATATGAAAATGTGATTTTACAGGATAAAACGGGTACATTAGATGCGAAGATTTGGGAACCTAACTCTTTAGGAATAGATGAATTTGAAGCTATGGATTATGTGGAGGTCACAGGAGAAGTCACTACTTTTAATGGAACTCTTCAGCTTAATATTAAGCGTATTCGTAAAATAGATGCAGAACGGTGTAACCAGAGGGATTTTTTGCCATGCAGTGAGAAGAATATTGAGGAAATGTATCAGGAATTATTGGGATTTATCAAGAAGATTAAAAATCCATATATGGCGAAATTAGTAAATAGCTTTTTTGTAGAAGATGAACAATTTATTAAAAGATTTCAATATCATTCCGCTGCAAAGACAGTACATCACGGATTTATCGGAGGGCTTTTAGAGCATACATTAGGTGTGACAAAGTTATGTGATTATTTTGTGAAGAATTATCCTATGTTACAGTATGATCTGTTGATTCCGGCTGCGTTATTTCATGATATCGGAAAGATGTGGGAAATTTCTACATTTCCAGAAAATGATTATACAGATGATGGTCAATTATTAGGACATATTGCGATTGGATATGAGATGGTAGGGAATAGAATAAAGACGATTGAAGGTTTTCCCACTAGAACAGCAAGTGAATTAAAACATTGTATTTTATCCCATCATGGAGAGTTAGAATATGGTTCTCCTAAGAAGCCGGCTTTAATAGAAGCTATGGCACTGAATTTCGCAGATATCGCAGATGATAAATTGGAGATGATGACAGAACTGTTGAATGCAGCGAAGGACAATAATGATTGGCTTGGTTTCAATCGGTTTGCTGATTCTAATATACGTAAGACAACGAAAATGGAATGATGGAAATAGGAAAATAGAATATGGATAGAGTGGAGAAAAATGATATCGTAGTAGTGGATATTTTAGATATGAACCAAGATGGAGAAGGCGTTGGAAAGGTGAATGGATATCCATTATTTATTAAGGATACTGTGATCGGGGATAAAGCAGAAGTAAAAGTGATAAAGGCTTTAAAATCATTTGGATATGGAAGACTTATGAGAATTATTGAGCCTTCTTCAGACAGGATACAACCTCGCTGTGCGGTGGCGAAACAGTGTGGAGGATGCCAATTACAGGCATATGCTTATGAGAAACAACTGATCTTTAAAGAAAATAAAATACGCAATCATTTAGAGAGAATTGGAAAGATTAAGGATTATGTGCTAGAACCTATTGTGGGCATGGAAGAACCTTGGAGATATCGGAATAAAGCTCAATTTCCTGTGGGAAGGAATAAAAATGGAGAAATTGCAATTGGATTCTATGCAGGGAGAACACATAGTATTATTGAAAATGAAGATTGCTATTTAGGAGAAGAAATCAATAGTGAGATTTTAAAATCTGTGAAAGAGTATATGGAAGAGAATGGTGTGTCGCCTTATGATGAAGCGGCACATCAGGGCTTTGTGCGCCATATTTTAATCCGAAGAGGACATTATACAAGAGAGATTTTAGTCTGTATAGTCATAAATGGAAGAAAGCTGCCTTATAAAGAGCGATTAGTGGAAAAGCTTTTGAAGTTTAAAAAAGATGGATTGAAAAGTATTACCTTGAATTATAATGAGGAAAAGACAAATGTTATTCTAGGAACAGAGTTAGAGGTTTTATGGGGGACAGATTTTATTACGGATATGATTGGTGGGATCACATTTCAAATCTCACCAATGTCTTTTTATCAAGTGAATATAGAACAGACAGAGAAGTTATATAAAAAGGTACTGGAATTTGCAGACCTCACAGGAAAGGAAACAGTTTGGGATCTTTATTGTGGTATCGGCACAATTTCATTATTTTTGGCACAGAAGGCGAAAAAGGTATATGGAGTGGAGATTGTGCCAGCAGCAGTACAAAATGCCAGAGAGAACGCGAAAAGGAATGGAATACAGAATGTGGAGTTTTTTCTGGGGGCATCGGAAGAAGTACTGCCTGAGTGGTATGAAAAGAAAAAAGAGAAAATAGATATCATAGTAGTAGATCCTCCTAGAAAGGGTTGTGAAAGAGAGTTATTAAAAACCATAGTGAAGATGAAACCAGAGAAAATAGTGTATGTTTCCTGCGATTCAGCGACATTAGCGAGAGATTTAAGGATATTAGAAGAGGAAGGATATAAGACAGAAAGGGTACAAGGATTTGATTTATTTAGTCAGACAGTGCATGTAGAGTCAGTAATAATGATGCAGCTTGTGGGAAAATGAATAATTTGGCACTAAAAACCACAACATCTTGTGGTTTGAGGACGAAAATTGGCGAAAAATCCAACCAATTTTTGCCCTCTTTTTTTGCCCGATTTTATAGATGCAAGTGCTCGTCTAACGACGATCACGGGTGAAAATCACTTTGAGGCAGAATTTGGAGAAAAAATGATGAAAAATGCGAAAAGGAGGTGAGGTAAAAAATGGAGAAGAAACAACACCCAAGCTATGGGATGATTCAGCTTGCGAGATCATCGATTGGAGGAACCGGTACGGCGCTGTTTGGCAGTTCGATTATGCACACCGATGTTATCTGGCTGACCATCTCAAATGGATTTATGGAGCGGGAGGACAGTCAGGACAGGTACTATGTAAAGACCAGCAGGAAAAACTGTATCGTAGAGGTGGATATGTCCTACACTCAGTTTGCGGAAGCGATTACATCACTGAACATGGGTGATGGCGTTCCGGTGACGATCACAAACATCGGAGGGTAGCCTGTTCCAAAGTGTCCTTACGAGGATAAACAAAAAATAATGAGGAGGGAGGTCGAGGATACTGCGGATGATATCGCCCGAAAGCTGGTAAAAGAAGCGGCGGAAGTAAAGAAACTGCTTGATGAAAAGCGTGTGCTGAGTAAGAGTGACAGAGAGTGGATTGTGAATGTACTCAAGGGTGTAGGTCGGAAACTGAGCAATGATATTCCGTTTCTGAATGATTTATTTTTGGAACAGATGGACAAAACTGTGGCTGAGGCGAAGGGAGAGTTTGAAAGCTGAGATGGGGAAGGTTCTGTTAGACAGTGAGGAGAGAAGTATGAATTTTTTAATAATACTGGTACTGAGATATATGACTTTTATGCTTGCACTTTTTCTGATTGGTGTAGTTATGTATTATTTTTTTGATATGAAGGATAGATATCCGATTTAATTATTATAAATATATGAATATACTCACATTTTATGGTAAAGAATGCTAATTTATGATATGATATTACATATAATTAATCGTAATTCCAAAAGGAGTATATGATGAGTAGACTAGATTCTGGCAGGAATATTTTGGATGATAATGCAATTGTCGCAGCAATAAAGAAGTATGTGGACGAATATTTATATGATTACGCTGTTATGATAGATGGCACATGGGGATGTAGTAAAACTTATTTTGTTTTAAAAAAATTAATAGTAGAATTAAAAGAGCATGAAGAGAAAAAGGTGAAATCGATTAAAGGATATAAAAAGCACAATGTAATCTATATTTCTCTTTATGGTGTAAAATCAATTGAGGATATTTCCAAAAAATTATACATAGAAGCGTATTTTGGAAAAACGGAAAAATTGGGAAATGTGTTAAAGAAGGGAGCTGATGTGGTATCTTCTTTAGTACCGATTGCACTAGAAGTTGCAAAACCTTTTGCTAGAAATGTTGAATTGGAACAGCAGGATATTAGCAGTGTAATAGAGAGTTTCCTGCCAATAAAAAATAGTATATTAATTTTCGATGATCTGGAGAGATGAGATTGTTCAATCAATAAGATTTTAGGATACATCAATTCTTTTGTGGAACACGAGAAAATGAAAGTAATTATAGTAGCGAATCAGGATGAAATAAGTAAAAGTGTTACTGAGAAAGGCAGGGAGTTGCAGTATCTTGTTGCATCGGATGGAAGGGAAATTGTTTTTGAATCAAAAAGTAAACAAGATGAAATTTTAGAATATTATAGATTAGGAAATGAAAATTCTAATAAGGGAGAACAAAAAGAATCAATTTCTGTTGAGGAACTGACAGAACGGGTGGACAGATTGTTTGGCAGAAATCTGACTTATGAAAAAATAAGGGAAAAATTGATAGGTATTACATTATACTTTTATCCAGACTTGGAGAAAATAATTCAGGCACTAATTCATAAGTCGTCTATTAATATTAATTTAAAGAACTTATTAAGAAATAATGTAGATTTTTTTGTTAAATATATGGATGATGTGAATCATTTAAATTTGAGAACTTTTCAGTTTTTCCTTTCAAAAATAGAACATTTATACAATATCATTATTGAAATTGAAAATCAGGCGCAGGCTGCTTTTTTCAATTACATACTTCATTATTGTTTTAAAATATGTGTGAATCATAGAGCAGGAAATTTATTATATTGCTGGGAACGAAATCAGGAATATGGGAATATAAAGTTTAGTAAATTGGATATATTTGGTTCTTCATTGGCTTTCCGATTTGTTGATGATTTTGTAGTAGACAGCATTCTTGATAGTAAACGTGTGCAAAGAATGATGGAGGTGTATGAGGCAGAATTTTTTCTGTCGAAAAGCGAATATGAAATGCCTTTTCGTAAGTTAGAAAGTTCTTGGTATATTCTACAGGATAGGGAAATTGAAAAATATTTAGAAGAAACCCTAGATGGACTCTCTAAGAATGAGTATAAAATAGTTGAATATACAAGGATGATTCCATTAATGCTGCGGTTAGATATTGATTATCTGATTTCTAAAGTGCGGAAGTCTGTAGCTAAAGATATATACGATTTTCGAACATGTATTTTTCGGGTTTATGACTATCAGTTTATACATGGTGTGTTAGATCAGGAAAGAGGAGAGGTAGAAAAGTTGTTACAGGGCATAATGAATTGTAATCAAAATGATTATGATAAAATTAAGCGCAGGCAGTTGGATTGGTTGACGGAGGCATTAAATAAGGTACTTAGTCAGTATATGAGCTTACAGCAACAGTCTCCAGCAGATTCAGGAAACACATGATGTATCATTCGAGGTTAATTTGGAACAGTGATTACTATGGACGAATAGTCATTGTCATACAAAGTAATAGTCAGTCAAATCATAGATGACAGTTGGGATGAACAGGTGTGGATTGAGCCATACACTACTTGTCTTGATTGTGGTAAACTGATATCACGTCGTAATGATGGAGGAAATGGGTTTTGTATAGATTGTGTAGGGGAACATTAAATGGACAATACTCAATAAAGTTTTACAGTTATGAATTTTGCTAATATTCATTAGATATAGTATAATAATTATCGTGGAATATATTGATTTGATTATGGTAAAATTATTATAGAAGGGATAACTTATGGAAGTTGATATATTGATAGATACACTGACTAATTGTTTAGTATGTGCTGAAACAGGAGAGAAATACGATACGGAGTATCGTCAGGTGTCCAGAACGATTACGAAACAGGATGCAAATGAATTAAGGGAACAAGGATGGAAGTTTGATTGGAGTATTCCTCATCAGAATGGGTATGAAGTATATGAATTGTTATTAGAGAACAATGATGAAGTGCAAGGGATGATTGCATTGAAGCATATCAGAGAACAATATTATACTCATGTAGATATAGTAGAAGCGGCACCAGATAATATAGGGAGAACAGGAAGGTATAAAGGAGTAGGTGCTCATTTATTCGCAATTGCTTGTAAACTAAGTTGGGATGCAGGAAATGAAGGATATGTACAGTTTACTGCAAAGACAGATTTAGTATCACACTACATGAAGGAATTAGGGGCAAAAATGATAGATTGGCATACGCTATATATTGACTCATACGGTGCCATTACATTGATCAACAAATATTTTAAGGAAGGGTGAATGACATGATCGTAGCAGAGAGGAAGCAAAAAACTATTATAGATAAATTCGATAGATTTGGCGAAAGAATGCCAGATGGAAGATTAACAGCACCTTCAGACGGAAAAGTGTATCGTTTAAGAGAAGCGATACTGCTATCTAAACAACTTGGGAGACCGTTGTCGCAGGAAGAAATGAAAGAATTTGAAGTATAATGGTTGGAATAATACCTGCAAATCACTATAAGATTTGCAGGCTTTCTTCTGCCCATTTTTTCATTAAATAATATCTATTTAAAAGTGGAAAGCTATAGAGCAGTAAATAACAGGTAAAGTATGTACTATAGCAAAAAGCAGGTTTCTAATCACGATGAAGTTAATCATTGGCTTGTCTAAAAAACAATTCTTAATTTGGGGACAAACATAGAGGTAAATATGTGCCACTCATTATAGGTTTTGGGAGGAATTAAAGCGCTATTTTATAGCTTATATTTACCAAGCAGGTCAAGGCAAGTGCATCTTTATTCCCCACTCACAGCATGTGGAGTGCGTCACATTACTACATCGGGCAGATTTGTAGAAATCCTTGAGTTTACGCACTTTGCGAGTATTTTCAGGTTCAATAAAACTGACGGAATCGGCAAAGAAAAGGAACTTTTTCACGATGTAAAAATGTCTGTAGTGATGGAACTTGTATGAGTATACATATTTATCTGATGTTCATAAATGAGAAGAACAGACAGATAAATTACATCAAAATTCATTAACAATCGAATAGAGAAAAAGTCGTAAGACCGCTTGTTTTCAACATCTTTTGATGAAGAGGGCAGGCGGTCTTATCTTTCTGAAAATTGCCGAATCTCTCAAATATCTTTCAAATGACAGAAAGGTGGCAAGGATGGAAGAAAACAGAAATATCAGTTTATCAGGGACAGACAAGGACAGTGTAATTACCGGAAAAGTGAAAATTGCAGAATTACACGACTTTAAGGGACATCCATTTAAAGTAGAGTACGATATGAAATTATTTGAGCTGAGTAAAAGCATTGAGGAAAATGGTGTGCTTGTTCCGCTGATTGTAAGAAAGAATCCGTATGGTGTCGGATATGAGATTATATCAGGTCACAGAAGAAAGATGAGAAACATTTGCTTAAGAAAAATGATCCGTATCTTGAAACAAGAGAAAAGGAAGATGAGTTTTGTGGCAGAATTGAGGTATTCGTGGTAACAAACTGGGAAACGGATATGGGAAAGCAGAACTAATGGAACATATTGATGTGGCAATAAAGGAGAAAGCTGCTGCCGAAGCAAAAAGGATTGCAGAAGAGAGTGCAAGAGCAGAAGCTGTGCGGATTGCGGAGAAAAGGGAAAAGGCAGAAGCAGAGGCAAGGGAGAAAGTTAGAATTGCTGCAGAGAAAAAAGCTGCACTAGAGAAGGCAGAACAGAATAGAAAAGCAGAATTATCAGAAAGGAATAGAAAACTGGCTTTAGAGCGTGAGATATCAGGGTTGAGTACTTTATGGCAAATGCCGTTCCGATGATTGGAACTCTGATTATGCAGATTATTTGATGGAAGAAAAGATAACGGATTATGATTCCAAGACAATGGAAGAGTTGTCTGTGCCGATTCTGACGAAGGAAGAATTTGAACAGAAGCAGATTGAAGCAATGCAGGAGAAAATTAGTACGAAAGCATAGGAATTATGGAACGATGCACTCAATAATATTGATAATTTAGTATATCCGCACAAGTGGGACTATCTGGACTATTTGGAAGGATTGAGATGCCGAAAGACATCAACTCTTACCTTGCAACAGGTAAAAGAGTCAATATTATCTTTTGAGGAATTCAATAAAATGAAGGAATGTGAAAGTGGCAGGTCTGTGGCTCGGGAAAATCCAGCAACGAAACCAGCTATGGATGAAAACATTGTAGTTGAGCAGGTTATGGAAGAAAGAGGGGTAACTATTGAGGGGCGAGCAAAAGAGATAGCAATATTCATTCGTGATAATTATGGAAGATATGATAATGTGCCAGTAAAGGTAAAAGCAGATTTGTTCCAATTTTCGGGTGATGATTTATTTAAATGTGGATATGAAGCTACATTCATTGGTGTTAAAAGAGCTTAATGTGAAAATGTATAGTTCAGAACTATATGATGATTATATAAAAGTTGTAGATGTGACGGAGAAGAAGCAGTCGGACGAAACGAGAAATTTTACGTCATTTTACGGTTTTGAGTATTTTAGTGCTGTATGAGTTCTCATACGTTTAGATTGTGATTTCAACGATTATATGATACAATATTTTCGTTGAAACCAATCGTAAGTGTGGAGTGTATGGAGGTCACAAGCTTGGTGGAAAAAAGAGCAAAAATTAATTATAAACCACTATGGAAAATGCTAATAGATAAGGGGATATCTAAAGTGGAGCTTCGTGAAAAAACATCTATTGCAAGGAGTACAATGGTTAAAATGACAAACAACGAATATGTAGCCATGGATGTGTTGGTCAGAATATGTATGGCATTAGATTGTAGCATGGATGATATCGTTGAGATAGAAAGAACAAAGGATGGCGATTAATTATGCAATTGTCAGATGTTTTATCGAAACATCCAGATAAAGAATACAAGCAGATAGATGGATTTTTGATAAATAAAAAAGGTATGGCAGGGCAAAAAGTGGATGTATCAGTTGGTAGTGTGGCTTTGAATTTTTACTGTAAAAATTGTGAAGATATGAGGACTTTCTATTCAAAGCCGAGTCTGTCCTGTATTTTCGTGAATAAAAATATTGTAAGTATAGATTGTGTGCTAACTTGTCGGTGTGGAACTTCAGTTCCAGCGTGGTTTTTAGTAGAAAGCAATAATGATATTACAGGTCTTGCACCAGAAGTCAGAATAATGAAAAAGAATGCAAGGTTATCAGAGCATGTTACTAATTCGCCCAGATATGGGGAGTACTCAACCCTTCTTGATAAAGCAGAACTTGCCTATAACGAAGGGCTTGGTGCAGGGGCAATAGTATATTTAAGAAAGGTGTTCGAGAAAATTACGATACAATCTGCGGAGGCTATGAACATTGAATATTCAAAGCATCCAGGTGGAAATCCAAGAAACTTTAAGGATTTATTGATTAAGGTTGATAAACAGTGTTCGATTATTCCAGCAGAATTTTCTGCCAATGGATACAAGTTATTTCAGGAACTAAGTAACGTTGTACATGGTGAATATGATGAAAATTTGGGTTTGAATAAGTTTGATTCATTGTACCGTTTGGTGATTGGAATACTTGATAATGTTAATAATCATAAAGAAATCCTTGAAGCTACAGCAGCACTTGGCTGGGATAATGGAAAAACTAATATTTAAAGGAGAAATGAGAGATGGCAGAATTAGAAAACAGTAAAGATCTAATCAGTGTTTTATGGAGCGGAGCAGATATTCTGCGTTCTAAAATGGATGCAAACGAGTATAAGGATTATTTGCTTGGAATCGTATTTTACAAGTACTTGTCAGATTCTTTTTTGATTAAGGTATATGACCTTATTTATGATGAAAAGCCGGAAACTTTGAAAATTGCATTGAATGCATATCGGGAAGCTTTGGGTGATGAAAGTGCAGAAGAACTTATGGATGAGATTAAGACAACCACGCATTATGTGATTGAGCCGGATTTAACATATACTTGTTTTGCAGATGCAGCAAGAAACAATTCATTCAATAGAGAGCATTTACAAAAGGCATTTAATAACATTGAACAGAGTGATCCTTTATTTGCTGATCTGTTTACAGACATTGATCTATATTCAAATCGTCTTGGTGCAGGAGATCAAAAACAGAGTGATACGATTTCAAATCTGATTAAAGAAATAGATAAAGCAGATTTGCTTAATTCAGATGCAGATGTATTAGGAAATGCATATGAATATTTGATTGGTCAGTTTGCTTCTGAAACAGGAAAGAAAGCCGGAGAATTCTATACCCCTCAAGCGGTGTCAAAGATTTTAACAAAAATAGCAATTACGGGACAGGAAGATAAGAAAGGTTTATCTATTTACGATCCATGTATGGGTTCGGGTTCACTGCTGCTTAATGCCAAAAAATATGCGAATGATCCTAGAAATATCAAATACTATGGACAGGAGCTTATGACCTCAACATATAACCTTGCAAGAATGAATATGTTTTTACATGGAATTGCTCCTGAAAATCAGCGTCTTCGTAATGGTGATACTTTAGATGCAGATTGGCCAACCGGAGAGGAAACAGACTTTAATATGGTTCTTATGAATCCGCCATATTCAGCGAAATGGAGTGCGGCAGCAGGTTTTTTACAAGATGAAAGATTTAGTGATTATGGAGTTCTTGCACCGAAGTCAAAAGCTGATTATGCATTCCTTTTACATGGTCTGTATCATTTGAAAAATAATGGAACAATGGCAATTGTATTACCTCATGGAGTTTTGTTCCGTGGTGCAGCAGAGGGAAAGATAAGAGAAAAACTGCTTCGTTCGGGAAATGTATATGCTGTAATCGGCTTGCCGGCTAACCTGTTCTACAATACTTCGATACCTACATGTATTGTAGTGCTTAAAAAACATAGAGATGGAAGAGATGTATTGTTTATTGATGCTTCTCAGAAGTTTGATAAGGGAAAGAAGCAGAATACAATGACGGACGAGCATATTGATTCCGTATTGGATCTTTATACGAAACGAGAAACAGTGGAAAAGGAATCATATCTCGCAAGCTTTGAAGATATTGAGAAAAATGATTTTAATCTGAATATTCCTCGTTATGTAGACAATTTTGAACAGGAAGAAGAAATTGATTTAGATGAGTTACTCGCAGATATGGCAAGTACGGATGAAGAGCTTAATAAGGTGCAAGGGGAATTTGTATCTTTGTTAAAAGAGCTTAGAACAACCGATAACTCATTGATGGCATCATTAAATAAGTATATTGGGATGATTGAGGGGTGAGTAATATGAGTAAACCTAAAATTAGATTCAATGGATTCACGGAAGATTGGGAACAGCGTAAGTTGGGGGAAGTTTGTTCAAGGGTACAAGGTAATGATGGGAGAATGGAGCTTCCTACATTAACTATTTCTGCTGGAAATGGTTGGATGAAACAGGAAGATAGATTTTCGGGTAATATTGCAGGAAAGGAACAAAAGAATTATACATTACTTCACAAAGGGGAGTTATCATATAATCATGGTAATTCAAAACTGGCAAAATATGGAGCTGTTTTTTCATTGCAAACTTATGAAGAAGCACTTGTACCAAGGGTTTATCATAGTTTCAAAGTTATAAAGGGTAACGCAGATTTTGTTGAATATTACTTTGCAACAAAATTGCCGGATAGAGAACTTGGTAAGTTGATTTCTTCTGGAGCTAGAATGGATGGTTTGTTAAATATCAGTTATGATGAATTTATGGGAATACCATTGGTGTTTCCATCAACAGCAGAACAAATGAGGATTGCGATATATTTTCGCCACTTCGATTATCTTATCACCCTTCACCAGCGAAAGTGTGAACAGACAAAAAAATTGAAGAAATTTATGCTTCAAAAGATGTTTCCGCAAAATGGGAAAGCTGTTCCAGAAATCAGATTTAACGGATTCATGGAAGATTGGGAACAGCGTAAGTTTGGTGATTTGGGTTCGGTTTCAATGTGCAAAAGAATTTTTAAAGAGCAGACGACTTCAGAAGGAGACATCCCTTTTTACAAAATTAGCACTTTTGGCGGAGAAGCAGATGCATTTATATCAAGAGCTCTATTTGAAGAATACAAAGAGAAATTTCAGTATCCAGAGAAAGGAGATATGCTGATCTCTGCTTCTGGAACAATTGGCAGAACCGTTGAATATACAGGGGAAGAGGCATATTTTCAGGATTCAAATATAGTTTGGTTTAAGCATGATGAAAGAGTTGATAATTCTTTTTTGAAGTGTATCTATTCTTTCGTAAAGTGGTCTGGAATAGAGGGAAGTACCATTAAGAGATTATATAATGATAATTTCCTAAAGACCAAGTTTTATCTACCTTGTGTAGAAGAACAGAAAAGGATAGGAATGTTTTTTGCCCAACTCGACCACCTCATTACCCTTCACCAGCGAAAGTGTGATGAATTGCAAAATATGAAGAAATTCATGCTACAAAACATGTTTGTATAAGAAAAATAAGCACTTAGGATGAGAAAATAATTATGAATTCAAATGCCCGAAGTGCATTTGATAATAAGAATAACAATTGATGGCTTACGATGTGTTTAATCTAAAGCCTAATCTCAATTAGTATTGCTGCTTGAATTATGAATTAAGATAATAAAGCCAATTGTTTAGTATTTAGCCCATTGTGATTTTTCATTTTAAAAGAAAATATGGCTTTTGTTTGGGAACAGCGTAAGCTTCCTGAATTTGTGGAATTTTTCAATGGATTAACATATACACCAGATGATGTGAGGGAATCGGGTACATTGGTTTTAAGATCTTCTAATGTTAAAAATGGTGAGATTGTCGATGCAGATAATGTATATGTGGAATCAGAAAAAGTCACTTCCGAAAATGTAAAAGTTGGGGACATTATAGTAGTTGTAAGAAATGGTTCTCGTGCTTTGATCGGAAAACACGCTGAAATAAAGGAAAATATGCCCAATACGGTTATCGGAGCATTTATGTCAGGCATTCGTTCAAAACACTCATCTTTCGTAAATGCTCTGTTAGACACATCTCAATTTGAGAAAGAAATTGAGAAAAATATGGGGGCAACTATTAACCAGATTACGGGTTATATGTTTTCAAAAATGGAGTTTATGATTCCATCATCATCAGAACAAGAGAGAATTGGGAACTATTTTAAAAGTCTCGACCACCTTATCACCCTTCACCAGTGTAAGCCAAAATTGTTAAAAAAAGGCTTTTTTACATATATAATATCAAAAATGATTAGCAAAGGAGACGAAAGATGCCAGAATTAGAAGCTTTAATCGAACAAAAACTAATTGATCAGTTAGTATATGGGGATTCCCAATGGACTTACAGGCGGGATTTAAAAACAGAGGAGGATCTTTGGAAAAATTTCAGATATATTCTGGAGCAAAATAATAAGGATCGTCTAAATGGTATTTCTCTATCAGATGCTGAATTTGAACAGGTTAAAAATCAATTGCAGTTTTCCAGCTTTTATAAAGCAGGAGAATGGCTTGTTGGAGAAAACGGAAAGGTTATGGTTCATGTACAAAGAAACACAGAGAAATTGCATCTTGTTGTTATGAATCATGAACATATTGCAGGTGGCAGCAGTGTTTACGAAGTTATCAATCAATATCAAGCGTTGGGTAACAAAGATACTGGTAAATCGGCAGTAAGAGATCGTAGATTTGATGTGACACTCATGATTAATGGATTGCCAATGATTCATATCGAGTTAAAAAATAAACAGCATTCTTATCTGGAGGGATTTCGTCAGATAAAAAAATACATTGGCGAAGGCAAGTTTAATGGGATATTTTCAGCTGTTCAGATGTTTGTAGTAAGTAATGGCGTTGATACTAAATATTTTGCTGCCGCATCAGATGGTGAACTGAACGAGAAATTTATGAGTGGTTGGGTGGATAAAGAAAACAATCCGGTGACTGATTATATTGATTTTGCCAAAAGTGTTCTTCGGATACCCGAGGCACATGAGATGATTGCAAGATATACAGTGCTGGATGAGGACGCAAAGAAACTGATTATTTTAAGACCGTATCAAATTCATGCTATTGAAGCTATCCGAGAAGCTTCCAGAAATGGTAAGTCGGGATTTGTATGGCATACAACAGGTTCAGGAAAGACATTGACATCATATAAAGCGACCAGAAATTTGCTTATGGATATTCCGTCTTTGGATAAAACTATTTTCCTAATTGATAGGAAAGATTTGGATACTCAGACAACACAGGCTTTTCAGGCTTATGCAAACAATGATCTTATAGATGTAGATGAAACAGAAAATGTAAATGATCTCAAAAATAAGCTTAAATCTGGTGATCGTCAGGTAGTAGTTACTACTATTCAGAAATTGCAGAGACTGATTACAAAGCGTTTAACAGAGGGAACACCGGAATATAATAAAATCAAAAATCTTAGAATGGCGTTTGTAGTAGACGAGTGTCACCGGGCGATAACACCAACAACAAAAAGAGAGTTGGAGAGATTTTTTGGAAATTCCTTGTGGTATGGATTTACGGGAACACCACGATTTGCAGAGAATCCATATCCGCAGTTAGGCGATCTGCCACGAACTACCGAGGAATTATATGGAAAAAGACTTCATAGATATACCATTCAAAATGCAATTCATGATAATGCAGTTCTTGGTTTTCAGGTAGAGCATAACGGATCTAAAAACATCATAGATGAAACAGATGTAAGTGCATATGATAACGAAACCCATATGTTAAAAGTGTTGGATGTAATTCTTAATAAATCTTACCACAAGTTAGGATTCCAAAATGGTAAGGGCAAAACTTATGAGGGATTACTTACAACAGCATCTATCCAAATTGCTCAGAAATATTATGACCTGTTAACGAGAGTTAAAAACGGGGAAACACCACTTGTTATAGACGATAGAATGAAACAGGTATTGCCTGATTTCCCTAAGTTTGCTATTACATACTCTGTATCAGAAAATGAAGAGGGTTCACAAGTAAATCAGCAGAAGATGCAGAAATCTTTAGATGACTATAATAATATGTTTGGGACAAAGTATGATTTGTCTCAAATTCAGGGATATAATGCAAATCTGAATAAAAGACTGGCAAGAAAAGATGCTAAGTTTAAGAGCCGAAATGAACAGGTAGATTTAGTTATTGTTGTAGATCGATTGCTGACAGGATTTGATGCACCATGTATGTCTACGATATTTATTGACAGACAACCAATGGGACCGCACGATTTGATTCAGGCATTCTCCAGAACAAATCGTATATTTGACAAACCTAAGACTTATGGACAGATTGTTACATTTCAAGCACCTAAGCTATTTAAGGAATCTGTAGACAATGCGGTGAAGCTATATTCTGCCGGAGGAACTAAAGAGGCTTTAATGGCAGACTGGGATGAGATAGAGCCGACTTTTAGAAAAGCGTTATCAGCAGTAAGAGTAGCTGCACAGACACCTGCTGACATTCCAGCAATGTCACGAAAAGAAAAAGAAGTATTTGTAAAAATGTTCCAGAATTTTGATAAGTTATTTACACAGCTTAAGTCGTTTACTAATTATGAACATGGAATGCTGGAATCTTATGGAATGAAAGAGAGAGAATATGAAGATTATGCCGGTCATTATGCAAATTTAATAGAAGAACTTAGGCTGGAAAAGCCAGATTCGGAGGATGATCCGAATGCTCCGGTTGTAGACTATGATTATGAGCTGATGGCATATAGTAATACCAAAATTGATTATGAATATATTATCAATTTGATTCAAAATATTGTAACCCCTGAAAATAGCGATGAGGACATTACACCGGAAGAGCGTCAGAAGAAGATTGAAGAAATCAAGCAGTATATTGAGGAACTAAGAAAAGAGAATCCAAAGATTGCCGATATTATGGCTAACGTGGTATATGAGATTGAGTTGGATGATAGCAAGTATAAAGGACAATCTATTCTTAATGTTATTGAAAATACAAAGCAGGAATGTATAGAGAAAGTAATTGATGATTTTTGCCTGATTTGGTTTGCTTCTAAAGAGGAAGTTATGTATGCCGCAACGCATTATAGAAATGGTGAGATTCCAAATGAAAGTGCAATAAAGGCGACAATTGACTTTACAAGTTATAAAGCTGCACAGGAACGAGCATTACCAAAATTCAAATATTATGCTCAGATGATGGCAGAACTCCGAAAAATATTGGAAGAAGAAATTAAGCCTCTCATAACTCATTAATAATGTTTTAATTGTCTATATCAGCGTAAGCAAAGATGAAAAGGAGGTAGCTTATGCTAGAAGATATGGACAAAGATACATTATTTTATGAATACTACAAGCAATGGGTTGAGTTATATAAGAATGGTGCAATACGAGAAGCCACAATGGCAAAATACCTTATGACTCAGAAATGGGTTGAAAAGCTGGTGCCAGAGTTAAAGGTTTCGGAAATGACAAGAACTATATACCAGCAGTTGTTAAATGATTATGCGAAAGAGCATGAAAGACAGACAACACTGGATTTTCACCATCAACTTAAAGGAGCCATTTTAGATGCTTTAGATGAGGGATTGATTTCAAGAGATCCAACCAGAAAAGCTATTATAAAAGGTAAGGCTCCAAAGGCTAAGAAAATCAAATATCTGAATCAATTTGAACTACATACTTTGATAGCAGATTTAGATATAAAGGATGAAGTAAACTGGGATTGGTTTATTCTTCTTGTGGCAAAGACAGGAATGAGATTTTCAGAAGCACTTGCAATTACCCCGGCAGATTTTGACTTTGCCAGACAGACGTTGTCGATAAGTAAGACTTGGGATTATAAAGGTGATGGAGGATTTCTACCAACGAAGAACAAATCGTCAGTTAGAAAGATACAGATTGATTGGCAGATAGTTGTTAAGTTTTCTGAGCTTGTGAAAGGCTTGTCGGAAGAACAGCCGATTTTTATTGGTAAGGATAAGGTGTACAATTCCACAGTAAATGATGTACTTACAAGGCATTGTAAAAAATGTGGTATATCAGTAATTTCAATTCATGGACTCAGACATACACATGCTTCGTTGCTTTTATTCGCAGGAGTATCTATTGCGAGCGTAGCCAGAAGGCTTGGTCATGCAAGTATGACAACAACACAAAAGACATATTTGCATATTATTCAGGAATTGGAGAATAAAGATGTGGATCTTGTAATGAGAACTTTATCAGGACTGTAAAATCAAAATATAATAATGCTTACGTTGATTTTTAATGTTATCAAAAAGCAACAGTCCTCTAAAAATCAATAGAGGGCTGTTTGCATATTATATTCCGGTTAAAAGTGTTTTATATTTTTCTACCAGCTTAGGTTTCTTCCATCTGCTATAAAGGCTATATATTTCTCCATGAAGCTTTAGAACAGAGTATTGGACACTGGTTGAATCAGCTTTATGGATAATTTCAGAGGCAAGAGCTTCACAATAAGGTTCTAACCCTGCATTATAAGCACCTGAAATTCCTCTTTTATAGAGATAGATTTCGCCATCTTCTTTTTTCCAACATTTGCGAAAAGAACCATCTGTTGTAAATTCTGGAGAAATGCTGTTCATCTGCACTCCATATAACCCAAGTCCCTCAAATGCTAATTTTGAGATGGTATCATTGAAAGCATTTTTGTAAAAAGAGATATCATTTCATGTGACATTTTCATTCTCTTTCTTTATCCCAAAAGAGCCATTGATGGATGCAGCATGTGTAATTTTTATGAATCCTTCTGTAGTTTCACATCCACAATCTATCATAAGCTGTTTTAAGTAGTGATTATGTTTATAAGCTTTTCTGTCTTCTAACCATCCATTTATCTCGAATTTTCCAAGAGGAAATTCAGCATTTTGTTGTAATAGATTCCATCTGTTGTTCTCTTTATTAAAGGATGCAACAATGACATCTTTATTCATCAGATAATACATAGGAAAAATGTCTCCTCGACGTATTCTATATAGTCATGAGCAAAACTCCATACATCCAGTTTTTAATCAATTCGTTTTGCTCACCTCTATATTCTACACTATAACAGAAAAATTCTGAAATGCAATTTGTTTGAATTACACTAAAGGAGCATAAAGCCCACCCTTTTAAGGGTGGGATATACACGTCATGAAACATTAACTTTCTTTTTCTTTTGAATTAAGATATTCCGTTAAGGCAAAATCAATTATTTTGGATATTGGTACACCAGTCTTTTCTGAATAATTCTGAACTCTTTCTAATAATTCAAAAGTTAATGTTGTTGAAATTGGACTTGCAGATGAACTAGGTTCTGGTATGCGAAACACCTATAAATTTACAAAATTGTATTCTGGAGGGATACCACAGTTCATAGAAGGAGATATTTTCAAAACTATTATTCCATTAAATAATGCAGCAACAATGAGGTTAGGACCAATAAGTAGTGACCAAGTGAGTGACCAAGTGAGTGACCAAGTAAGTGACCAAGTAAGTGACCAAGTAAGTGACCAAGTGGGACAGAATGATGTTGTGAATAAAATTCTTGAATACTGTAAAGTTGCCCGAACTAAAAAAGAAATTGCTGAACATATAGGCTATAAAAATTTAACATATATGACACGTAAATTTCTTAAACCCTTGTTAGAAAAAAACAAATTATTATATACAATACCAAAGAAACCACAAAGCAGACTGCAGAAATATATAACAAAGCAATAAACAGTCGAAATAATACCTCCAAGTTTAAATAGATTTGGAGGTTTTCTTTTGTCTATTTTGATTTTGGAAAGTCTATCTGAAAATTTAAAACTATAATACAATAATAAATAGAAGTGTGTGTCAAAGAGTAGATTACAAATCCGGTTCAAGTCAATCTATTCTAAAAAAAGTTCCTTGAAAGATGCTATCCTATTAATGAACAGTTTTATGAGGAAATGTGATTTAGTGCTTATTGGATTTAGAACCAAGCAAAAGAGGGGCTTCTCTGAAATATTGTTTGCTTCACAGAACTTTGACTTTAAGGTAGATAAAACTGTAATAATGAAATAGATTAAATCGTTTAAATAAGTGACGCAGAGAGAAAAATATGATATAATTATTTTCAATAAAAATTTTACTAAGATGAGAAATTACATGATTAAAAACCGTAAATGATTTAAAAAATATGAAAGAAAAATATAAACGGATATAAAAAGTTACTATTAATTTAGATGATGAAATATAGCCTTATGATAGTAAATATAATCATCAATATTGAAAATAGATATAATATAGGTTTGGATAATGAGAAATATAAAATTGTTGATTAGAAAATATGGATTTTTAAGTTTAATATTGTTAATTGTTGTAATAGTAGGGGGAGTTTTTGGGAGAAAATTTTATACCGAAGACAAAAAAGTGGAAGAGGAAATATGGAAACCTTCTGTGGAAATGAAAAGTAGTGAAATAATAACCACAGAAGATACGAATCTAGAAACTTCTACAGATTCAACATATTGGGTTATTCCCCAAGCAGAGGACTGTTTTATTTTGGATGAGGAAAAACAACAATTACAAAATAAAGCATTATCAGCAGCAGAATCAGTCAGTGAGATATATAAGGATATTGAAATAGTAGATATATCCAGTTATTCTTCCGGTATTACTGAATTTACCAGAGAACAACGAAAAGCTGTAGTAAAAAAATTGGGGGAAAATGGTTTTGTAAGTGTGGAAGAAGACACTAATATGCAGAACTATGAAGCAATAGAAACATTTTATACAGAATATCTGAATGGTCAGGATTCAATGGTTACAATTTTTAAAGTACATAGAGATGGATTGATTGGAGCAATAACTTTTATTTACCGAAAAGACAAGTTGCAGACTTATTATGTAGGAGTTCGGTGGAAAGAAGGAGGGATACCAGAAATACAGGGAACATCAATAAGTGATATAGCAGAAATCAAACTTACTGAAAAAGGATATTTTATTTATTCATATAAAACAATAATTGCTCATGCAAGTTTAAGACAGTATTTTAGGGTAAAGCCACTTTCAGATGACTGCAGAGAACTGACAAAAAAGTACATATCAGGACTGAGTTATGTGAATTACAATATGCTTGTCACAAACTGGGACAGCAGCAATGTGGAAGATATCCTTATGCCTTGTATGTATGAAGACATTTATCGTATCCATACGGGAGAAAATCTTAGAACAGAAAATCAGGAAATTCCAGCTGAACAGTATGAGAACATTATGACTACCTATTTTCCAGTATCTATAGAGCAGTTGAGAAAACATTGTGGGTATATTGAGGACAGTGCTAGTTATCCATATGAAATGATTTATGCGAGTCCTTATCCGCCATTTGGAGAAGTGATTGATTATACAGAAAATGCGAATGGAACGATTACACTTATGGTAGATGGAGTATGGTCAGATTATAATTCCGATTGTGCTTTTACAAATCAAATAGTAGTTCAGCCATTTGAAGATGGGACTTTCAAATATCTATCTAATTCCATAGAACAAAAAGAATTGGAGTTGCCCCCAATAGTAAGGACGAAGAGATAGATTTATATGTTGTGAGTCTAAGATCTCAAAACGGATAAGTATTTTATTAAGATGCTTATAAAGGATATGAGCGATACAAAAATTCCATCATATCTTTTATATTAAGCAAGATTTAAAGCAAAGATATCAAAAAATAAAGTTAGTGAGGGGAGATTGAAGATGCCAGAAAAAATAGAAATAGTTGACAGTACAAAGTGTAGTAAATATCAAAGTATACAGCTTTCTGAGAAAAGTTTAGTGAATGACTTGCAAAAAATACCGGGCATAGGTATAAATATGGAACAACATTTAAAGAATATTGGAATCCACTGTATTGCAGATTTAGTAGGGAAAAATCCAGAAGAATTATATAATATGAATTGTCTGAAAAAAGGATTTCAAGATGATAAATGTGTATTATATGTATTTCGCTGTGCAGTATATTTTGCAGAACATGAACAGCATGAACCAGAAAAATTAAAGTGGTGGTATTGGAAGGATAAAGAATATCCAGAAAAGGAATAAAAGAAAAGAATAAAAAATGTTACAAAAGAAGATATGGAATAAGAAGTTTTTTGAAGAAACCCAATTCACAAAAGATGAAGACGATTTGATGCTATTAGAATTGAAGTGCTAGGAAGGGAACATAGTTTTTTATAGAAGCAGTATAAAATATAAAAAGAAGGATTAGAACATGGATATAACAACTTTATCAAATAAATATCAGGTCAGTCAGCTTCAGAAAAATGATTTGGAAGAAATTTATCAGCTTTGCAAATCCAACACCCTTTTTTATAAATATCATCCCCCATTTGCGACAAAGGAAACTATCCTGAAAGATATGACACTACTGCCAGTGGGAAAGAGCTATGAAGATAAATTTTATATAGGCTTTTGGGATAATAAGAAGATAGAAAGAATAAGAAAAAAATGTATTATATTTTTGATTATCAAAATATAAGATAAAATTTACTAGATTTGAGAAAGAAGAATTTATATGATTCCATTAAAGATAGATACATTGCTTGCGGGGCGTATAGTGGAGCAAGACCGTGTGGAATATAAAGAAGGATGGAATCCTAATGATATTATTCACACAATTTGTGCATTTGCCAATGATTATAACAACATGAATGGTGGGTATTTAGTGATTGGAGTAAAGGCAAATGATGGTATTCCAGAGCTACCGCCAAAAGGCTTACCTAAAACAGAAATAGATTCTGTACAACAAGAAATATTTCAGTATTGTAATCAAATAGTACCACGTTATATTCCGAAAATTGAAGTTGTTGATTATCGGAATTTTGGAATATATTTGATATATTTATGGTGTTCTGCCGGAGATAGTGGACCATATCAAGCACCAATAGATGTTTATATAGAAAAGGGAAAGAAAGCTGATAAACGTATGCAATATTGGATTCGCCCAGCTTCATTGACAACTTCTGCAAAGAGAGATGAAATAGCAGAATTGTTTGATAAATTTAATTCTATTCCATTTGATGATCGCATAAATAGAAGAGCAACAATTGATCATATCCGCAGAGGATATTTAGAGGATTTTCTCCGTGAAAGTAATAGTTCTCTAGTGGAAGACTTAAATACAAGTTCATTAGAAGAACTTTTGGTTGCAGAAGAAGTGGCAAACGAAACGGATACAGATCTCAATATTCGTAATATTGGTGTTTTGATGTTTACAGAGAGACCAGATAAATTAATTTTAGGTGCTCAGATTGATTTGGTAAAATTCAATACAAAAGAAGCAGAGGCTTCAGATGATTTCATAGAAAAAACTTTTACTGGACCAATCTGGAAACAAGTAAGAAATGCATTAGATTATATTAAAACGAATGTAATAGAAGAAAAGGTTGTAAAAATACAAAATCAGGCAGAAGCAGAACGATATTATAATTATCCTTATAATGCACTAGAGGAGGCATTGGTAAATGCAGTATTTCATAAATCATATCAAGAACCAGAACCTGTTGAAATTCGGATTTATGTGGATAGTATTCAAATTATTAATTATCCGGGACTTGCAAAATGGATTAACATGGAGAAATTTGTTGCTGGTAAAGTGAAAGCGCGAAAATATCGTAATCGGCGAATTGGTGAATTATTTAAAGAAATTGATTTATCGGAAAAACAAGGAACAGGTATTCCAAAGATTTTACGAGAATTGAAGAAAAATGGTTCTCCTGATCCAGAATTTGAAATGGACGAAGATAGGACATATTTAATTACGATTATTCATATTCGAGATGGATTTCAATCAAAAATTAAAATGAGCGATAAAATGAGCGATAAAATGAGCGATAAAGAAAAAATGTTTTATAGTTTACTTTTACAGGTGTTTGATAGTGAAGATTTCGTGACAACAAAAGTAATGGCAGAATTTACTGGTATGGCAGAATCGACTACTAGACGCTATCTGACCAAATTTTGTGATATGAGAATTATTAAATCTGACGGAAAAAATAAAGGAACAAAATATTATCTACTTTAAAAAAGGGCTTAATAATATGGGGTAGATTTGATAGACTATATTATCTATAGGTGATTGCGAAAGTCAAAAATGGGACGCTCCAGCAAGGAAGTATTCCAACGAAGCCGCGCTTTCGCTCCGTTCCAG
>CAJUHN010000025.1 GCA_910585935.1 uncultured Lachnospiraceae bacterium
TTAGGAGCTGCGAATTTAGTACCACTACGTCTGGAACGGAGCGAAAGCGCGGCTTCGCTGGAATACGTCCTTGCCGGAGCGACCCTTCGACTTTAAATCCCCCTAACCAATAACTCTTTTTCAGAATAATTATACTATAAAACATACCTATTGTCATTTAAGAATCCAAATAATCTGTCTATAAATAACAAATAGAGCAGATATCTCTGCTCCATCTCTCATTCCCTTTATGAATTTATCCCTTTTTATTTTCCAATATTATCTCCATTCGTCCCCTCATATTTCCCCTCTAACATAAAACTTTAATACCTACTAAAAAAAATCTATTTTAAAAATGAAAAAATACAAACATATATTATATAATAACATACATACACCCTAATGAATCTTTGTATAATTTTCACTCTTAGGTGGAAAATCATTTGTATCTAATCTAGGCAAAAGATATCTATTATCTGCTGATAAATCCGCTATTTTTACATCTGTTGTCAGCCCTAACACACACCCCTTGTCCTTAATATAACTTATCACCTCATCATTATATGAACCATAAGGATAATTCATAACCCAAGAATCGGATACTACCATATCTCCCATAACTTCTAATGCCCTCTTAATATCTTTCTGCATTTTTTCCACTTCTAAATTTCCTAACCAATAGTGATTATATCCATGTATCCCTATATACATTCCCGCTCTTTTCATACATTTTATCTGTTCATAATTCACATATAGTTCATAAGCAAATTTTTCTTCTGATAGCCCAACATATTTATCAAACATATTACTCGCAATTCTATTCCGAAGTTTCTCTGGCAATACTGTTTGTAATAGTCTTTTTACAAATATCGTTTCCTTCTTATCAAATCTCTCTTCCTTAGCATATGTATGAAATAATTCCTGATTAGAAGGAATATCATATTCCCTTCCTCTATAATAATCTAATTCCTGAAATAAATCCTGAATCAAATTATTAATATTTGTACTCGCCAAAACAAAATGAACCTTATTTACATCTAATACTTGATGTTCTATAAAAGTTTTTGCAGGAATAAAAAAAGAACCTTGTAATTTTTCTTCTTGTAAAATAGGAAATACATTGAGATAATTATCACTATATCCATCATCAAATGTCAATAATACCGCATTTTCTGGAAGAACATAATTTTCTGTATAATATGCAATAACATCCTCCATCCTGATAATATTAAAATTATTTTTAAGGAATTTTATTTGTTCCTTAAATAATTCTAAATCCAATCCTTTCAATTCAGGAAATCTGCTATATTTCAGATTTCTCACATAATGATACATCACAATATATAATTTTGGCATATTCTAGCTTCCTTTTATATTCTTAATAAAAAATCCTTTATATCACTTAAAATTATCCTTTCATCTTCTGTTAAAATGCTATATCCCGAATAAAACTCTGGTATCACAGATAATATTTCATCCATTTTCTGAAGAAACTGGATCTAAAATATCCTATACAGAATACTATTTGAATCATACTGAACAAATGTTACCAGAAAAACTGTGTTACATTTTTGAATTTTATTCTATACGAACTGTGTTAGGTCTATCTTGATCCCCATCTGCTTTACAAAATAAAGTATTTTCATCTGTATAACGAATCCAAATATCAATATTTTTCTGTAAAAATGGCTCAAAATAGTTCGGAATAATATTAGTATCTTCTTTCGCTTTTAACAAAAATCCTGCATTTAATATATAATCTTTATGAAATCCAAATGTATAAAAATCAGTATATTCATATTGATATTTAGCCATTAAATCTTGAAATAAATAGCCAAGACCAGAGAATAGACTTTGTTCTCCAATATAATCTACAATCCGAAGTACTTTTCTCCCCATATGTTCCACAACACGTGTAATTAATAATGCGGCAATTTGATTTTCTTTATTATACAATCCATATACTTGATAAGAATAATATGGATGTTGAAAAAACCTTTTATTTATATACCAAAAATCTTTATAGGGAATAGAATCTAATTTTTCTATGTCAAAATATAATTGAATTTCATCAATAGAGTAGAATTGAATATATTTGGTTTTTAATATATCATTAGATATCTGTTTATAAACCAAATTATTTATTACAGCAATTTTGAAATCTTTTATTTGAGGATTCAGACAATAATAATGTTCCATTTTGGCTGTTTTTTCATGAAATACCATTTTTCTAATTGGTAATGTAGTATCAGGATTAATGCCAATACCAAGATGTGTTCGGCACTGGAGCATACAAATTAAGCGTTTTATTAGTTCTACTCCAAGAAAAGTCATATTTTTTCGTGAATCATTTACCTTCCAAAAACTCCCCCAAACATCTAATTTGTCCTTTTGGTCAGTATGAGAACACCTTAAAAAACCTGAGATGCCCTCAATAGTTCGAGTATTCTTATCCATTGCAATTATGACATTAACAATATCATTTTCTAAAAATTCATATTCAAACAATTTTCTGTCTACAGCCATAATATGCCCACTTTTCCAGTGTTCGTTAATAAATTTCATGATATCGTCAATTTCAGAAGGTCTGGCAAGCCGAATATCATATCTTTCATCATATTTATTCATTATAAAATTTCTCCTAGATTTTACTATTTTTTTATTACTATATTAAAATTTTACTTCTTGATATAATGCATTATGTAATCGCTTCCATACAGCTCCATAGCCCTCGGAAGCAGGCGTAACAGGTCGATCTATTAGATTTTGTTCATCAATCAGAATTTTTCCGCCTTTTTCCAACACTATAATTCTTGTTCCTAATATAATCGCTTCTTGTATATTATGAGTAATAAAAATTATAGTACATTTTTCTTCAGCCGAAATAGTCAATAATTCCTCTTGTAACTTACTTCTTGTTATTGCATCTAAAGCTGCAAATGGTTCATCCATAAGTATAATTTTAGGCTTTAATGCCAATGCCTTTGCAATCGCAACACGTTGTTTCATTCCACCTGATAACTGATATGGATAATATTGTTCATAATTTGACAACTTTACTTTATTTAATACTTCTTTTGAAATATTTTTCAATTCGTTTTTCTTATGTATTCCCTGTAATTTTAATGGATATTGTATATTTTTCTCAACAGTCATCCATGGAAATAATTGGTTAAAATCTTGAAAAACCATGATTCTGTCTGTTCCAGAACTTGTTTTTTCTTCTCCATCAACTAAAATACTGCCATTATATCTTTCAAATCCTGCAATACATCGAAGTAATGTAGTTTTGCCACAACCAGACGATCCGAGGATACACAAAAACTCATTTCTCATCACACTCAAATTTAGATTACTTAGTATTATATGTTTTTCTATTTTATCACTATATATTTTTGTCAAATTTCTAACTTCTAAAATGTTATTCCTATCTGTCATTTTGACATTCCCCATTTTTTTATTGTATAATTTTCTATTGGTACTAATATTCCATACTGAACTACAAGTCCAATTATTATTATTACAATCAATGTTGCATACATCTCCGCGTTATTCATATTTGTTCTCATCTGATTGATAAATAATCCAATTCCTGGACAAGTTGCTATACCAAAGATCATTTCTGCACTTATTAACCCTCTCCATGCTCTAGCCCACCCAACTTTTAATCCTGATAGAATATAAGACATTGCTGCTGGCAAATATACTCCCCACAATAGTGTTAAACCTTTCAAACCTATATTCATACCTGCCTCAACATATATTTTAGGTACGGCTAAAAATCCATCCAAAATACTTCTTGACATGGGCCATAATACTGCATGTACAACTAAAAGTACAATAACTTCAGGTTTAATACCAAAAATAATTATTATTATTGGCAATAATGCAACTCCTGGAAGTAAATCACATATAGAAACTACTAAAGTATAAATATAATAAAAGTTTTTACTTATCATAGATAATCCAGATAACAGAAAAGACAAAAAAATTCCTATCACTAATCCTTGTATTAATAATTTCATTGAATTGCCAATATATATCCAAAGTGATAATCCTGCATAGCCTTTTAAAAAATTTCTAATGAAAGCTTCTCCTATCGTTTCTAGTGATGGAAAAATCAATTCTGATTGATTTCCAAAGATATTCTGCTTTGCAATATACTCCCAGATACACAATATTATAACAATAAATACCGTTCTCACTAAAACAGTGTATATCCATTTATTTTTTTTGTTATATAACATTTTCTCTATCTTCCTTTAGTTACCAATAACATTTTCAAATACTAAGTCTGAATAAGATTCTAGTGCCTGATCAATAAACCCTGTTTCCGCCATAAAAGAAGCAAACTCAAAAATTCCTTTTGTTTCGATTGTATAACTCCCCTGCTGCAAATATTCTAATTCATCTTCTACATTATTTCCATTAAACTCACAAGTAAGTTTTGCTGTTTCTTCCATATTATTATTAAGATAATCTATCGCATCTTTTATAGCATCACATAATGCTTGATATAATTTTTCATTATTATTATATAAATTCTCTGATGCTACCCCTACAATAAAGGAATTCTCTTTTTTCCACGTTTCTGTCACCGCTTTTATCTCATATAAGTTCTCATTTGCTCGTTCCATATAAATATAAGGGCTAGAGGTAAGATGACAAGCAATACTTCCTGATTCTAAGGCAGTCATCCCATCTGGATGTTTCATTGCCACAATATTAGAATCTAAAATATGAGAATCATATCCCGAATTATATAATGCTTTTGCAAGTATAATATGCTGAAAAGAACCAACATTTACAAGTGCTATTTGATATTTACTTCCAATTAAATCATCAAATGAGGTAATATTTATATTATTTGTCATTAGACAATGCTCCTGCCCCGATAGATTTGTAAATATCTTATACCCTACTCCCTTTGTAACACCTGTAATCGCAGGTGCAATTCCCATAAAACCAACATCTAAACTTCCTGAAGCAATTCCTGTATTAATATCTGCTCCTGAACTCATTTGATTCCATACAACAGTAACATCCTTTCCTGTTATATTCTTATATGCCTTTTCAATCAATCCCTGATTTTGAGCAACAATTAAAGGGGCATATGCCAATCCATACTGATAGGCTATATTCAAAATAACAACTTCATCTTCAATATTTTTATTTTCCTCCTGTTCCTTTCCGCATCCAGTAAATATAAATAATACAGCAATACAAAGTATAAATACTTTTTTCATTTTACTTCTCACTTTCTTTTCATTTAACTTAAAATTTTTAGATACTATATAATAGTATTTTTTTGCTCCATCAATTTTACTCTCTGAATTTTTCCATTATAAGTACGTGGTATCTCATCAATCACTTCAATATCTTTTGGTATCTTATTATTATCAATATATTTTTCTAAAAATTTTATTAGTTCTTTCTTCTGAAATTTTTCTTTATTATACACTACCACAAAAACTTTTGGTGTCTGACCTGTTACTTTATCTTCCTTTGGCACACAAGCACAATCTATTATTTCTTTATATTTTTTTACACTTTCTTCTATTTCATCTGGAGCAATTTTTATTCCTCCACAGTTTATAATATCATCTTTTCTTCCTAATATATAAATAAATCCCTCTTCGTCTATATAACCTATATCATTTGTATAAAAGAATTCATTTTGCATTACTTGTTTTGTTAATTCCGGCTTTTTCCAATATCCCTTCATATTCATTGGACCTGCACTCGCCAATAAACCAACTTTTTCCTTTGAAGAAGAAATCCTTTTTCGATTTTCATCTGTAACAATAAACTTAGCATTTATTGTTGGTTTGCCAATACACCCATGTCGATCACGTTCTTTACTAAAATCTAATACACATGTTCTTCCTGATTCCGTAGAACCATAGAAATTATATAATCTTGTATTTGGAAATCCTGATATCAAAACTTTTTTTGTATCCTCCTGCAAAATAGCTGTGCCTATCTGTATATAATCCATTTGAACATTAACTTCAAAAAATCTTCCCTTTGATAATTTCAATAAAATTAATATTGCACTTGGAGATAAATCTATTGCTGTAACTTTATACAGATTAATCATTTCAAATATACTTTTGATATGTGATATTCCATCACTTAAAACAATTGTACTTCCATTTAATAAATTAGCATAACAGCACCTTAATCCATGCGAATGGCATAATGGTAATGGAATTAATTCCACATTATTAGGTTTCATTTTTGTTCCTTTTATAATATTCTCTGCAATTGCTATATTATTATCATTTGTAATTTCAATTCCCTTTGCTCTTCCTGTTGTTCCTGTAGTATATAATATTTCTGCTGTTTCCTCTCTCGAAGGAAATAAAAACTTAAATTTAATGTCTTCTAATTTTACTTGAAAAAATTCTTTTATTTCTATTTTTTTTACTACTAAATCATATTCTGTTTTATAAAGGAACAATTTTGCATCTGTATCTTCTAATATCATATTTACTTTCTCTAAGGATGCTTTATATTCTACTGGAACAAATATTGCTCCAATCAATTCACATGCAAATTTACACACTAAAAATCTAAAGTCTTGTGAACACTCTACTAATATGCGATCCCCCCTTTCTATTTTTATATTAATAAATTTCTGTGCTATATTTTGTATTTTCTCCCAGATTTCTGCATATGTATAACCTTTATTTTTATCTGCTATACAAATTTTATATGAGCTAAGTTCTGCTTGTCTTGCAACTGCTTCCACTATTGAATTCATTCTCTGCCACCTATTAATTCTTTCATTTTTGTATATTTTGTAATCTTTCTATCATACCCCATATATTCTCAATAGAATTAAAATTTTCTGGTATAATCTCCTCTAATGGAATATCTATAAAAAAACTCTTTTCTAATTCTGTCACTAATTCAACTAAACTTACGGAATCGATAATTCCATCTGTTAATAAAGCTGTTTCATTTTTATAATCGATGTTATCATTAAATTGAATTAATACATGAAATAAATCTTCCATTTTACCCTTCCTTTCATCACTTATATTAATAAACATTTGCGAAATTCCAAAACCTAAATATGAGATCTTTTTTTTACAAAATAAAACACCTCCTCACTGATTTATAGTACAATTGAGATGTCCGGTAACAATTAATCATATCCACCAAGAAAATGATGGCTCAATACAAACTTCAGATTATATGAGATGAACTATATGTATACTTCATACTCAAAAATAAAGTTACTCTATCACATAATGTTAATTATGTGGTGAATTTTTTATTTTTATAGAAAATATTGAAGAAAAAATACTAAAAAAATTTTTTAATCATGTTTGAATGCTATATTATTTTCAAAGAAATAAAATTTTACTCTCTATAGATGACAAAAAAGGGTATAAAAAACATAGCTGGAAAATTTATACTTTTTCAGCTATATTTCTTATATCCTTTTTTTTATATTGCATTTTTTTTAATAATATGCTAGACTTTATATGTATTTATTATAATAGT
This sequence comes from uncultured Lachnospiraceae bacterium, assembly GCA_910585935.1. Classification (GTDB taxonomy): domain Bacteria; phylum Bacillota; class Clostridia; order Lachnospirales; family Lachnospiraceae; genus MGBC136627. The sequence goes on from CAJUHN010000025.1 coordinate 7,495, forward strand.
AATTATAGTATAAAACAACATAATTAACATTATGTTGTTTCTATTATAATGTTAAAAGAAGTTTCATATGATTAATTTGTTTTATATGCTCTATTCCCGTTTCCATAGTGTAAATTTTAGTTGTATTCACACTCGTATGTCCCAATAAATCTGCTAATCTTGATAAATCCTTTTCCATCTTATAATAGGTTCGTGCAAAAAGATGTCTTAGATTATGGGGAAACACTTTTCCGCTTTCTACACCTGCCTTTTCACATAAAGCCTTCATATCTTTCCAAATATTGGAACGATCTAATGGCTTTCCATTTCTAGTACAAAATACTGCTCCTGTTATCCTTCCTTGTTTTTTACAAAACTTGCGCAACATATGGCGAAGTTTATCTGGCAATAATATCACTCGAATTTTTCCTTTGCTATTCACCTTTACATGCCCCACTCGGACTGCTTCTATTGTAATATATCGAAGTTCTGATACTCGTATACCTGTTGAACAAATAGTTTGCATCACCAAAGAAAGACGTTCGTTTTTTTCCTTTTGCGCTGTCTGTACTAATCTTATATATTCCTCTTTTGTTAATTCTTTTTCCGAATCCGCAAATATTTTTTTTTGAATTTTTAGCAGTTTCACCTTATATTGTGACCACCCTATCCAATTTAAAAAATTATTAATGGAAACTAACATGGAATTGACACTAGAAGGAGCAAAAACCGTTAATAAATATTCTTTCCATTTTAATAGTACTTCTTTTGTGATAGGTTCTCCCTTTAAAAAAGAATAAAATGAACTTATATCATGAATATATTTCTTTATTGTATTGATACTTTTTTCCTCTTGATACAAATAATCTTTATAAGAATTTATCTGTCCTTTATTTATAGTTTGAGTTCCTTGAATATCTGCTTTTCTATCCATATTTCTTCCTCACTTTTCTAATTATAATACTACTTATTGTACGAAATATGTTAGAAAATATGTACTAATTTGATGAAAACTTTTAAGAATTAGAGTTATCGCAAAAAAAATAATATATAATATTTAATAAAAAAATAAACACTATATATTATAACATATAGTATTTTTTTATAAAATAATAAAGGTAGCTCAACTTATTTTACATTGATCTACCCTTTATTATTGCAATAATTCTTTTAAACTATAAATGAGCAAATTTAAAATTTTGCACAAATTTTCCCGTCATACAACGACAAGTTTGAAGTTTTATCTTTATTCTGTCCGCGAACGGCATACAAAACACAGAATATTTTGTGCAATTTTCTGGATTTGCTCAATTATAGTTTTAAAAATAATTTAATCACACATTTTCAACAAAATGCTCTCCCTTTTCAAGATGGGTACTGTTAAACGATGCCTTATATATCACTCACCCAAATGTTCAAATAATTACTTATATAAATTAGCTGACCACAAACGGAATTTTACTTGATCTCATACATAAATTTTTCGATCAGCGCATTCACAATATCTGGTCTATCTGTATTGGAATTATGTCCTGCACCTTTAATCCATTCCAATCTGATTTTAGTATTTTTATGCCATGCTTTATTATATCTGATACAAGAACCTGCATGGTCTTTTTCTCCACAGATCAGAAGAGCTGGACAGGAAATGAGATATGGAAGATCTGCCTCCATTGCCTCTGCCAGCATATAGAATCCGTGACCAGCCAGTTTGGCATATCTCTCTTGATCTCCATCATAAACCATCATAATATCATACATTAACTTTCTTCCATATTCCGAAGTTGCAACTCCATTCGTCCCTGTTTTCAATAGTGCTTTCCACGGATAATAACGATATACTGACTCCATTCTTTTGAGAAGCCATATTTCAATAGCCGTCACATATTTTCTTTGTAATGGCGCTGAATCAATAGAAATAAATCCCAGCAACTTTTCTGGGAATAATTGCGCATATGCCTGCCCTACATATCCGCCCATCGACTGACCGATGATAACAGGTTTGCCAATTTCTTCTCTAGTCAAAATCTCGTCCAGCCACCTCGCCTTATCCATTAAACAAAATGTCAGTTCAAATGGCCAAGAAGCAGCATGACCCGGTGCGTCCCAAACAAAAACATTATACCGCTCTTCAAAATACTCAATTTGTTTCTCAAACAGCCGATGATCCGCAGTCAGTCCAGGCAAAAAGATCAATGCTGCTTTCATGTTATTTATCTTTTTATTGACCCAATAATGGATGATACCATTTGAGGTTTTATATGTTTTTTCAATCATATGTGTTTCGACCTCACATTATTTGTAATTTTTCATTTTGATTTTACCTCATTCATCCATTTCATTCAAGTGAATATGATACTAAATTATATTAAAATAATTACCAACAAAATTATTATTTCACTGCCCCACTGACATTCTAATAATAGGAAATTTTTTAAAACTCTATCTTTACTTCACAATCTCAAATTCCTGCTGCCCTAAAGCTCCCGGTGCAATTTCATATCTTTCAAATACAATTACTGGATTGCCAATATCATTCACATAAAATTTTGTATTTTCGTCAAGCCCTTTCCACTCATCATCAAAATAATCCATCCCTGTTTCTTCCTCTCTTTGTTTTATCTGATCACGAATATTTTGTTCTGCAGACTGCATACGATCATCACCTAAAATATCGTTAAGCGTTATCCACTTCCCTGCTTTCATATCAAAATTATAATATCTAGCATCACTGTTTGCACTACTCCAATTATCTGCTCCCATTATCACCAAAGATAAATATTCATCTGTCTGTGATTTTACCTCATACCATACTTTGATTGTAATATTATGCTCTGCCCATTCTTCCTCTGTTCCGCCTGTATCAAGAAAAGCTTTCCTATATTTTTCTGCTTTCTTCATAGCCTCATCTACATATTGTGTGCAGAACGCATAAATATCTTCATTTACACTCTTTTCTAATCCATTTAGTTCTTCTGAAATTAATTCAATACTGGGAATATCCACAGAAATCTTTAAATCTTCTGTTTGTGTTTCATAAGAACGAAATGTTAGAACTTTTGCTATTGTACCAAGTACTGGAATATCATGGATTTCCTTTGCAAATGCTTCATTAGTATTAACGCCTATTGTAAATAAAATTATCGCTGCGGCGGCTGCCATTACCGCTACTACTCCCTTTTTCATAAGTAAATCCCTTCTCTTCTTTATACTTTTCCTATTATATTTTTTTTCTGCTTTTTCTACTTCCAACATAATCCGTTCTGATAATTCATTAGGGATTGGAATATCCTCATATTTTTGCTTTGCCTTTTCCATACGTTTCATATACTTTCCTCCTTTTCCATAATAACTTTTAATGTCTTCAAACCACGATATAATTTTGTTTTCACTGTATTCAAATTCATTCCCAAAATCAGTGCAATTTCATTGAGTTCCAGTTCTTCAAAAAATCGCAGTTTTATAATGTTTTGAGTATCTTTTTCCATCTGATTTATTTGATCATACAAATCATCATGTATTTCTAATCCCTTTTCTTCATAAGGAATTTCACAGTAATTGCTTTCATCTGTCAAGATTACTTTCTTCTTTGTATTTAAAAGAGCGAAACTTTCATTCAGAACTATTTTATAAAACCATGTTTTCATCGCCTTCTCATTTCTCAAATCCATATAATGCGCTAACGCCTTACAAACTGCATTTTGCACTACGTCCAACGCATCATCCTGATTTTTTACATAACTGAACGCTAACCGATAAAACTTATTCTGATTTTCAAGAATATAAGCCACTAATTTGTCATAAAGTTTCTGTTTCAAATAAACACCTCCTTTATTTTTTTGTGTTCTAATATATAGATAAATAAAAGGAATAAAAGTTTCAAAAATCTTTGAGAAATAAAAAAGAGATTTCCCTAATCTCAGGAAAATCCCATAAAATATAACTTTTCATAGAAAAAGATACACAAAGATTCTAGCATAAAAGGCATGATCAATATAAATTCCCAATCTTATATTTCACATTCATTTTTTGAAAGCTCCTTTTAAACTTAAGCTGTCAAAAACAGGCATATATATAAAGTACTACTATATATTACTCTTTACTAGCCACAAACATTCCATATTCTTTGGGTACATGTAGATATCCATTTACCTTTTTGGAATTAAAGTAGTTTAGTAAAATATCATAATTTTTTCGATCAAGCCCCTGTAGAGAAGCCATTGAATAAATATATTCTAAATAATCCTCAACTTTATCAATCTCTAATGCATCCTTATAGTCACATCGTTCCACTTTATAAAACTGCTTTTTGAGTAATTGCATTCCGTTTTGTAGCGTAAAGGATATATCGGATTCATGATTATATGGAATGCCAAGTTCATCTAATGCATGATAAAGATACTGCGTCATTCCATTCATTCCCAATGTAGAACAATAAAATAAACCATCTTTTTTCAAAACCCGTTTTACTTCAGAAAGTGCTAAATCAATATCCTTCACATGATATAACATAGAATTTGCTATAATCAGATCAAAAGTTTCTTTCTCAAATGGTATCTCTAATATATCAATTTTTTTGATAGATACTCCCTTATCTAGATAACTATGTTGTAAGTAATCTACCATTCCATCTGAAAAATCTGATAATGTAATATCCATTTCATAATCTTGAAGTATCTTATTTTCAAAATAGTAATTCCATAGTTCGCCTCTTCCGCTTCCTAACTCTAAAACTTTAATCTTTGTGCGAAAGGGATATTGTTCAAACATCCACTTTTGAAATCCCATCTTATTGACACTATATTTTTCATGTAAGCTTTTTCGCAACTTAAGATTATTTGTATTTTTGTATTGTTCCTTTATTACAGTTTTACTGGACATATTATCAATATTAATCAACTATTTTCCCTCCCTCTGTTCGATATCATTCTAATTAAATTTTGGTATGTAACTTTATAACATAATGATAGATTCTTTTTTTGATAAGATGAATTATATCTTATTATCACTCCTGTTACAACTTTATTATATCATAACTATGATAGCACTATATATTTCTAATCATCAAGGGAAAGAATAGAGTCAAATCGGATATTCGCAATCCGCTTCGCTACTTGCTCATAACCTCATAGCTGCTATCGCAGCTTTTCCGTGGGAGTCTGCACTCCCACGGAAACAAGGAAGTCCCAACCCACCGCTTTCGCCTTGGCGGCTTAGAAGCGGGGGACTTCCTTGATGAGGTTAAACACTATATTTCCCTTATACATCAGAATTTGTATTATCCAATCCTTTTGATAAAACATTAAAATTTAAGGTTTATTCTTATCATAGACATTCCCACTTATTTAATTTATTCCTCTCTGCCTTGTGATTTCATACATCAGTATTGAAGCAGCACAGCTTACATTAAACGATGTGGCATAGGATTTTTCAGACATTGGAATTGTACAAAGTAGGTCACAATATTCTTTGAATGCCTTGTTTAATCCCATAGTTTCATTTCCCATCATTAGCATAAGCGGAGAAGTCAGATTGACAGAGTAAATAGGATTTTCATTGTGTGCCGTAGTTCCTATTGTAATAAAATTGGTATATCTTTTTTTCATTTTGTCAATATATTCAAATAACACTTTGTTATCGGAAATTCTGATAACAGGCAAATTGAAAAACGAACCCATTGCCGAAACAACCACATCTGTATCATACAAGTCTACCGCATGACCAGTAATGATAAGCATATCCGCTCCAAGCGCGTCACATGAACGTATCATAGTTCCAAGATTCCCCTTGTTTGACGGACGATCAAACAAAACAATAAATGGATTTTCGGAAAGCATAACATTATCAAGTTTGTCCTCTCGCATTTCAATTATCGCCATCAATTCTGAGGTATCCTCTTTTTTGCTCAACTCTTTCATAAGGTCAGGAGTCAGACAAAAATTTAAATCTGTATTTACTTTATTTATCATATCTTTCGCCCAATCAGAAAGATTGCCTTTATCATAAAGAAAAGATTTAATTTTCCAGTTATTTTTTACTGCCTCATTAAGACTGCGAACACCTTCAACCAAAAATTCATTGTATTTATAGCGTTTATTTCGATTTGTTCTTAGTACCTCAAATTTTTGAAAAGTGCTGTTTTTGCTAAATATTTTTGTTTCTTTCATTTTTCTCCCTTTTCATTTCAGAATCATTTATGTATTCTGCATATTTGACACAAATGTATCATACTCCTTTTTTTTAAAACCAAATAATAACATATTTTATATTATAATTTTTTTGTTGTTTACCTGATTATACCACTTTCATGTTCTATTTACTATTATAAAATATTAAATCTTTTAATTATATAAAATGGACAATTTCAGACCTATTATTTTTCTGATATTCAGAGTTTAGCAGATTTTTTAGAAAAATTTCTAAAAGAAAAATAGACAAATCTGGATTTTCGTTCTAATATAAAAATGCAAGAAAAATATTCACAAGGGAAATACTAATACAGTATTTCAAAAAAAAGAACTGCGAGTGAGTTCTCTTTCTTTTATTCATACATAATATTTTTTCTTCAATATAAAATATTATTACCATTCTTCTTTGGATATGTAATCAAACAAAGGGAGTCACGAGTGGACTCCCTTATAAGAATTATTCAAAACACCGATTTTCCCACAATCCTAACTAGAGGATATAATCTGTAATGCAATCATACCAGTGGACATAGGTCGTACCGTTGATAGTAAGCCTATCATTCTCTGGTAACTGCTCGCTCCACTTCTTTTTATAACGATCGATAGCCCAATCATCACGGTTGAATCTGCGCCAAAGAATCGTCCTTCCATTTTTATCTAGAAACTGCTCAGATACCACACCGCCGTTATAGGTTTCAATATCCATAACACAAACAGTGTCATATTTCTTTCCACCAATCGTAACAGTATATCTCCCTACAATATCTAATAAAAAGTCTTTGTCACTACTTGTAACGGTTGTGCCAGTTCTCTGAATATCACCTTTAGGTGTCAAATTAGTTTCATTCCCACAGTTATCTTCACCGAAACCCCAGTTAGGCAAAAATTCATCGCCATCGAGAAAAGTAATATAATTACGAATATCTCCATCGTTCCTGACTGTTGCCAGATAACGACAGTGAGTGTCAGTGAGCTGTGCGATAAATGTGCGGTTGATCACATCTTTCTTATCTGAGTATGGTGCTTCTCGCGCAGTTAATTCTACCCCTTCAATTCCATGAACCTTAGCCCTGCCAATCACTTGCATGTCATATATATAGCTACACTTACGAGAAGGGATATCATATATCCCCCAAGATATCTTTTCACCAATCTTAGGTACTAAGAACCACCCCATAAGCTCTTCCCATTTCACTGCAAAGGGGGCTTCCGTGTTTGATTCAATCTTGTATTCGGGAATAAATTCAGGCAACTTTTTCATGTTACATTCTCCTTTCCATACATCGGTGTGATATGGATACTTATCTTTGAAGTTTTGTTTTGCTGTATGCAGTCTGCTCTTCACTGTTCCAATAGGGATGTTCAACAACTTTGCGATTTCTGCTTGCAGCATCTCTTTCCAGAAGTAAAGATAGAGGATTTGTTTATCCCTATCCCCTAGCAAGCTCAAGGTTTCCCTTACCATATTAACCACAGAAATACCATGTCTACCATAGGATAATTCCTTTTCCGTCAACTCATCAATCGGAATTTCATGCTGAGTCGCCTTCTTTCGGAAATAATCATTACATTTGTTTCTTGTAATGCTGATGATCCATGCCTTTTTAGAAGTCATCCGAAATCTCACAAATCGTTGCACAGATACCCATTCTGCTTCCAACAAGTTCTCAAACCCGTCCACATCATCACCTCCTTTGGTCTATAAATAAATTTGTTTCACTTATATAGACGGGTGCAAGTATTAAAAGGTTCATGAGTCAAATCGGATATTCGCAATCCGCTTCGCTACTTGCTCATAACCTCATAGCTGCTATCGCAGCTTTTCCGTGGGAATCTGCACTCCCACGGAAACAAGGAAGTCCTAACCCACCGCTTTCGCCTTGGCGGCTTAGAAGCGGGGGACTTCCTTGATGAGTTTAAAAACTATTTTTTGAGTAAAATTCTAATAGATCTATCTCAAGTAAGCTTTGCCTATATCATGGAATAGCAGGGTCATCAGCGTACTACATCTAATTATAACTACACCTATTGATTTTTAATATATGATCATCACCGCCAAAACATAGATTTCTTTCCCATATTCAATTCGATTGAAAACAATACCAACTCTAACCTTTTTTACTTTCTGCCAATCTATATTTTTTTTGTATATAAGATACATCGACTTTATTCCTAGTTTTAAAGTCTTCCTTATTTTTGAGCAAATAAAAAACGCCTTTCCAGACGTTCAAATTTTTCTTGCAACTTATTTTGTTTTGTGCTATATTAGATTTAAAGGAAATACCGCCCACAAGGTGGAAGCCTCAGTGACAGTTACGTCCTACGTGAGGACGCTCCTATCCTGTTTCGCCGACAGGATAGGATTTTTTTATTTTCTCTTATTTCTCTTGTCGAGAAAGGCAAGAAACGCAACAATCAAGCTGCCAAAGGTTGCTAACAGTGTTAGTATTCCAATGAAAATTGATATGATCTCAAATGCTGTCATCGTTACGCACCTCCCTTCCTATGTATTCCGATGAACCGGTTCATAAGTATGGAAGGCTTCTACCCTGTACACGATATTTCCTTGTACTAACTATAACATATCATTTTATTTTTCTCAATCTATTTTTTCTGTTTCTCAATTTAATCAACTTAGGTAATGTTACTTTTCTTCTCACTGCTTATTATCCACTTTTCTTCTATATTCTGTGAAATCAATATCTACGAAAGAAAACTTTTTCCTTCTTTTGTGAATGTTCCATTTTCAAGATTGATTTTGTCTAACTCCGTTGGTTCTGGTATTTCCTGAAAAAAATCTGCTTCGTTGGCTTTTATTTATTCCAGTATCCTTTGATAGTTGATAGCTAAATATTTTTTTTTAATATATTACTAATTTGACATTGATAGGTAAGCCTTTGATACTATCTCCAGCTTTTCCCCCAGTCCACACCGTACATGCGACTTTCACCACATACGGCGTTCCATCAAATCATCTCTCACTCATAATCCTTTCATTTCCCATTTTCATACGATACTCATTTATTTTATCTATTACCTTCTTTGAATAATCTCTGTATTTAAGATAATATTCTATCATATCTGAATTTACCACATGTATTAATCTATGTGTATTTTCGTTTATTAAGATTAGATTTTCATAGTTGTCTTGACCGCCTTGACTTTTAGGTAGAATATGGTGTACTTCTAAGCTTTCAATTAGGAGATTACCTGTAATTGGGTCTTTTCCTTTTTGTGCTGAGTACAGCGACATTCTGTTGTCATTCAACTAGAAACGTGTCGCACTTTCTGTATATTCATAATCTATTTCTGTAATAATTTTATTTCCTGTATTAAATGATTCTACATAATCAGAAAACTCCATCGTTTTATCATTTTCAAAATAATCCTCTATTAATTCCTTCATCATATTTTCTGCTTCTTTTATATCTTCCCCTTGTGTAGTAAGCATTAATTCTGGACAAATAATCGTATAACCTCCACTTGTTTGTGGATAATAAATAGTAGTCAATTTTATCTTTGTCTTCATATTTTTTTCCTTTTCTTTTGGACTTATTAAGTCATTTTTTTACATAAAACATCTAAAGATAATTCAAGAGCTACTTCCAATTCCTGAGCTGTAGAAACTATACAATCTCTGCGCTTTTCAATATGTTGTATTGTTCGTTTAGATACTCCAAAAAGTTCTGCTAGAACTGGTGCAGAAAGCTTTTTACTTACTCTAATTTCTTTTAATTGCATATAAACTAAAGCTTCTAAAAAAGCACTTGATAAAGAATAATTACTAAAATAATAGGAATAATAAAAAGAATTATCTTTCCTATCAACTTAATAATTTCTTTTATTAACTCTTTCATATTGATTTGTGAAGAAAAATGTATTATATTTTTTAATAAAAGAGAAACTTTCCTTCTCCCTTAATAGACTATTTCGTTAAACAGTAAATAATCATCTTCCCATTTTCTAAAGAGGAATGGACTTATAAAAAAAGTCCATGATTGATTAGCCAAGCCTTAACTAGCTACGTTAGGTAAGAATATATATTTACCTGTGAATATAATGCCAAATCTACAGCCCTGAAAACAGTGGCTAAATACTGTAGTCTTCTTTGCTGATTTATTATGAAAAATTCCGACAAATAATAATATTTTTCATAAGAGTTTGATAAGTTAGTCTGCTAACTTGTTAAGCTCTTTTACTGTTTCTGTTAACTCTTTGATTTTATCCTTCACATTTCCCCCTTCCTTTCTATAAATAATTATAGAACATTATAACATGGCTATCAATAAAAAAATAATAATTTTTGACTAAAAAAAAAAGTGATAAATGAATCCACTTCTTTCTAATTTTAGCTAAATGTAATGATTATAATCGCTCTTTACACAGAAGCAAGAGTAAAAAGATTTAAAATAATTGTTCCATAACTATTACAAAAGCCTGTAGAGCATATGCTAGTAAAATCATTGATGCAATAATACGAATGATTGCAAAAATTACTTGTATTATGGTTTTTGTTTGATTTATTATTCTTTTTTTCATAATTTGTTTTCCGATGGGAACATATTATAATTATTTTGGAAGTCGTGGAATACTCTCCCTTATTCTTAAAATAGTGCTTGTATTAATGATATAATACTATTCACTATAATAAAACTTATATTTATCGTTTCTTCCACCCAGTCCACTTCACTGTAGGTTTATAACCAATTGCTTTATAGAAGTCATTACCTCCTCCTGTCATATATGTTGCCCCTAATGCCTTTGTCCTTCGATATAATTCAGACAAAGCCGCAGCAGCAAGCCCCTTGTGGCGATATTCTGGAATTGTACAAAGAGGTTCTAGATATGCCAGCTTATTTTCTGGTATCCACCACATTCCCGCAAAACAGGCATACTCTCCTGCTTCATCAGCAATTGCCACTGCAAGTTCCGTTGTTGCATGAGGTGCTGCCTGAATTAAATAATTATTCTGATCGTATTGGTGATCCCACATCCCTTCCTTCATCTCATGATCAAAGCCCTTCCAACAACATTTCCCTATTTTGTTCATATCAAATTCTTGCGATTTCACAAAATGAAACCCTTTCGGCAAAGGATAATCCAATACATCTTCAAAGTCAAATTCCATATCCCAGCTTTCTGATTCTTGGTAATACCCAAACTGTTTTGCAGCTCGTATTAACGCTGTCTGTCCATCTGATAAATTTATATGTATCCCTTCTCCTTTATGTATCATATTTTTGTCAGCATATGCTATCATCTCTGATGCCAATTCCTCATATCTGGGTTTCAGGCAAAAATAAATTTCTGTTATTGGACTCTCATAAAAACAAAATGCAACAATCTCTCCATTATCCTCCCAAATTCGATTTTTATAAGAATATGTTATGTCCATCCAACAAGAAAATGATACATAGGCATATTCAAAAAAAGATGCCTCTATGCCATTTCTACGATCTCTCTCATAAATGCTCACCATGAATTGATACACTTTATCACAATCTCCTAACACACGAAATGCTCTTGATTTATATTTTATATTAATATGATACATCTTAAATTTATTTAATGCAATTATAAATTGGAGGAATTTAACTCAACGAATAAAAATATTCTAGTTACCTTATATTCCCATAGCGAAAGTAAGGTTTTTACGACAATATTTGATAATCAGAAACCAACCTCTCCTACTTCATGATCCAACAGCTTAAAGAGCTTTATGAAAGACAGACGAAAATATCTATAATGATCGTTGACAATCTATGTGTATTTACAATAAATAAAGAAAGATTTTATTTTTTGAAACTTTTTTTCTTCTAGAACAATCTCTATATATAAGAGAATAAAAAGGAGAATCTATGATCATGAAAAGAAAATATTTGCTTTTAACGGTATGTATCATATGTCTAGTAGGTTGCCGTAACCAGTCAGAAACAGAACTAGAACTATCAGAAATAACAAGCACACAAATAGAGTTTCTGGAACAAACAGAGAAAGAATCGCAGATACAATCCGTAGAAAATCAAACTATGGAATTAAAGGATTTAATGGACATGGTGGGGATGAAAGATGAGGACACAGCGAATTTGCTCGGCGGAGGAGAGGAAAACTGGACAGATGATAAGTCATTTTACATTGGAAGGAAATACCAAATAGATTTATATGGGGACATCTATAAGGTATTTACGACCTGTGGGAAAGATAAAATAGTCGAATCGGTTTCCCTTTGGATTGTTGATGGAGAACAACAGGTTACGGACATGGAAGTCCAAGAGTGGGAAAAGCGAATCACAGATATAATGGGAGTCCAACCAATTCGAGATACAGGAATATCAGAAGGGGGAAGCAGAAACAGTAGATGGATGGCAAACGGAATGTCTGCTAGCATAAATCAAATGGAAGATATTTTGACAATAAACTTTCAGTATGTCATAGGAGAGCTGAAATAAAAAATCATTTTTCATTCAAAAATATTCCATAGGCAGAACAGGTAAAACAAATAAAAGGTTGATAAAAGTAAACTTCAATGAAAATGATGACAAATTTCATCGAAGTTTACTTTTATGGTATCACTTTCAGCTTCTTCACTGTTGCAAAATTTCAAAAATGGAGCAGGCTTATCCCTCTTAATATAAAAGGTATTTCAATCCACTCCCTCTGTATATCGGTCAAGCATAGTCAAATCGGATATTCGCAATCCGCTTCGCTACTTGCTCATAACCTCATAGCTGCTATCGCAGCTTTTCCGTGGGAGTCTGCACTCCCACGGAAACAAGGAAGTCCCAACCCACCGCTTTCGCCTTGGCGGCTTAGAAGCGGGGGACTTCCTTGATGAGGTTAAATAAATTATCTATTGTATTGATAAAATTCATATATATACCTCCATCAATCCCAAATTTAACATTCTTTCTTATAAATTAACATTCCGTTACCATAAGGGTCATCTTCCGCTCCAAATTCTTCTCTAACAAATTCATAGCCATTCTTTTCAAGAACCCTCACAGAAGCGTTATTTCCATGCATAACACGTCCATATAAAATATTTATTCCAAACGTTTCTGTTATAAACTCTGTCATGGCTTTTAAAAGTTCAGAAGCATACCCTTTTCCACTATACTTTTTACATATTCCGTAACCTATTTCTACCTCATTGGAATTTCCTTCAATCTCATTTACACCTATATCACCTATCAATTCACCTGTTTCTTTCCATTCAACTGCTAATACATATGGTAAATGTTTGCTATTCACACAGTCCACATAGAATCTGATTGCTTCTTGGGTTTCTTCCATATCTACATAACTTTCATTTGGAATCCACTTTCTTACTCCTTCTTCCAAATGGTTTTCATATAAACATCTGGCATCTTCCATCTCAAATTTTCTAATCCTTAAATGCTCTGTTTCAAATATATATTCCATGTCTTTTTCCTCTTTAAACTTATTGCACACCCTATATTTTTTATTGTTCTAACGCTCTCTCTTCAACATAAAATAATATTACAATTCTTCTTTGGACGTGTGACAAAGAATTTATTGTAATCAAGTAAAGGATGTCATGAGTGGATTCCCTATTTTCTTTGAAACTAATACCATCCATGCCGAAAGTGCCGACATTGGATTTTTGTTCCAATCATTAATGTCTGTCAAATCATCCTGACCTTTTTAATAAACTCATCATATGTAAATCAAAATGACGCATCAACTGCCTGTAACTCTGCAAGTTCATTTATGGATAAACCTGCTATAATATTTGCATTTACTATGTCCATCACCAAGAGAAAATTTGATAAATATGCTATTCATATATAAACCTAAATTTATCAAACAATACGCTTTGCAATAATTCTCTCAAAAGCATGTTCATGGTGGATATCACCGGGGTGTGAATCTGTAAAAGTTCCCTCAAGATGATGAATGATTTCCCAATCTTTGTATTTCTCTGGCAATTCGCCTACATCAAAGAAACTGTGTGTATAGGGCGCATTGTCAGGCGTTGCAGGCAGGCGGTTTGTAAAGATTCCTATGACATTGTAACCTCCAATCTTTGTATTGCCCTGCATCTTCGTAATAAATTTATCCCTTATATCTTTATATGGTAAATGTAGCACACCATGAGATAGGATTACATCGTATTCTTTCTCAAAAAGGAACTTTTCTAAATCACAGCAAAAATAATTAACCTGAACACCCATTTGCTTGGAAATCTTTTTTGCCTTCTCAATACCATTTTCAGAAATGTCAAATGCATCTACTTTATTTCCCAACTTAGCCATAAAGATAGAATTTCTTCCTTCCCCACATCCAACATCTAATACTTGAGCGTTTTTGGGAAATACATTATAAAACTCATTTACATCCATAGTAGGTCCTTTGGAAAAAGTAGAAACCTCCATATCGGCATAAAGCTGTTCCCAAAATGGTCTTTCTTGCATCTTATATTCCTCCTTATGTTCTGTCCTTCACGCTATGCACCATAAATATCACACCCTGCATAGTTACAACTTAATAAAATTCTGTTTATTTCATTATAGCACTTCTTAATTTCATTTACCACTAAAATATAGGGCATAGCAACCGCCATCCCCCATATTTTTTATCATTCCAACAATTTTCTCTCTTTCATTTCTGCTCTTTCAGGTCATTATCTGTTATATCCAATCAATCCTCTCTTTCCTATCAGCTCATTTCAAAGGCACGTTTCGGGCGTTTATTTGCCCTCTCCGCCTGTCCTAATGTCTTTGACCCCACTATCGACTGCACCTGTTCCCTGCCCTGCCGCTACCCACTGGTTACGTTCCGTTTCGCTCCTTGTGCCGCCTTTAAATCCAAGTTCCGCAAGTGCCTTTTTTAATGACACCCTTGTTTCAAGCCCCCTCTTGCTTCCAGTCGTATAGGGTATAAAATCTATATGCAGATGCGGTGTGGCTTCGTCCATATGGAGATAAGCAGAGAACACTCTCAATGTAGGATTGCGCCGCTAAAAGTCCTGCATATATTCATCAAGTATTTTTGCCGCAAGCTGTCCGTCTTCGGTCTTTACTCCCATATCGTCCTTGTTGCCTATCTGCAAAATAATCTCATGGAATGGTTTCTCCTGTTTGCCGGAACAGATTTTTTCATAATAATCATCAATCCGGCGGTCACTTCTGGTCTGCTTCTCATTGTACCGGGCGAGTGCTTCATCAAATAATTCGTGGTATACATCTTTGATATTTTCATTGCAGTATTCCACATTCAAACAACTCCGCTCCGGGTCAGTGTTCTTTGCGTGAAATTTTCTGCTGTTATGGTTGACAGAGCCTTTCCCTGTCATAACGCTGATTGTCCGCTTCAATAAATTTTCCTTTCTCCCTATCGGGTAATAAGCGCCGGATACGGCGCATAGCCTTTGTTACTTTCTGCGAAAGTAACGCAAAAGCACTTTCGACACGCTCCGCTTTATCAAAAGTGCCTTTGCGCCCTGCCGGGGGGCTTTCCGTCCTGCGGACAGTGGGCGGCTTTTCGCCGCCTTGTTGCCGCCACGCTTCTAATCAAGGTAGCAAGATTACCCTATCTTTAGATAAAGCAATCTTGCTATCTTCCTTTGTTACAAAATCCAATACCATTGATTTCCTACTTTCACGCTGTCAATGTTCATTTCCTTTTTGGCGTTCCACAGAGTTTTCTTTTTGATACCTCTCTCCTTTGCCGCTTCTGTAATTTCATTACAGGACAACTGTCCCTCTGCCAAAATCTCCGCTAGAAATGATTTAGCGTCCTTTGTTTTCTGTCCTCTGCTTTCGCCGGAAAGTAATTCTTCAACCGTAATGTCATAAACACCTTCCCAAGTAAAACCGTTGTCCTTATCCATGCGAAAGGCTATTGAAGTTCCCTCCGGCGCAAGACTGCTCTTATCATGCGCTATCACACGCAGAGTTGTATCGTCTTTTATCCTGCCGACTACCAACACACTCCGGGCGGTAGCTTGAAAATCTATTGAACCCAATCCCAGATAAGTAGATTTACTTCCGCTTGCCTTATTCATGTGACCGATAAGGACAATCGCACACCCGTATTCTTCCGCAATATTTCCCAACTGCTTCAACACTGGTCTGATTTCATTTGCCCGGTGCATATCCACATCTGCGCCCAAATAGGCTTGTATAGGGTCTAACACAACCATTTTCGCCCCAGTTTCCTTGATTGCCCGGACAAGCCTTTCATCTGTCATGCTTAAACAATCAATACTTTCATCAATTACCAACACCCGGTTACAGTCTGCTCCTGCTTCTACCAATCGGGGTTTTATGGTATCTTCCAAACTGTCCTCTGCGTTCTGATAAATTACGTTGACCAGCTCTCTGCGCTCTGCTGTTTCCTCACAGGGAAGTGCTTCGCCTTTTGTGAGAAGTGCCGCAAGGTGCAAAATAAAAGTGGTCTTTCCCTCTCCCGGATCGCCTTGCACAATAGTCAGCTTTCCAAAAGGAATGTAGGGATACCACAGCCAGTTTACTTCTCTTGCTTCTACATCTTCCATGTTGATTAAACGATAATTTTTCTCTCTTT
>CAJUHN010000026.1 GCA_910585935.1 uncultured Lachnospiraceae bacterium
CCGCGCTCTCGCTCCGTTCCAGACGTAGCGGACACTAAATTCGCTGTTTTGCTTCTTGCGAAACAGCTCATTAAGTGCCGACGTCTTCCAAGGGGCTTCTTTTGGAATTCGTTCCTCCTCTCTGCTAGGTTTTATTTCGGCTAGTTTACTATAAATCATCAAATATAAAATATTGTATAAGAAATTCCGTATTATGTGGACAATATCGCAAAAACTATATATTATATTTTTTGTATACTTTTCAAAATTTGCTCATTTATAGTAATTTATAAAAAACCTCATTTCACAATTAACAATCTCATATAATAAACTCCCCCATGATACAAACTAGCGCAGGAACTCCTCTATTCCGAAAGAAGCCCCTTGGAAGACGCTTGCCCGTTAATGAGCAGTCCTGTTAGGGGCTGCGAATTTAGTGTCCGCTACGTCTGGAACGGAGCGAAAGCGCGGCTTCGTTGGAATAGAGGAGTTCCTGTGCGAACCATTTGTCAATTTCTTCCCATATGAACTAATCTTTGAATAGCCTCATAATAATTTTTAGCAATATATTTTTCGTTGAACTTATATTAGAACAAGTATATAATAGAAAATAATTATAGGTTAAAAAATGAATTTGAAAGCAGATTTTTATAATAATAAAAGATAAAATATCGACAAAATAAATTTTATAAGCAAATTTTTGTAGAAGAAAAATAAAAAAAGAAAAAGAAAGGAGAAAAGGGTAGGATTTCGCGGTAGATTGTGCTAGGAAAATTTATTATATTTTATTATAATAAGGAGGGAAACATAATTTTATTGCTAGAGAGGAGATAAAATGAGGGGACAAGAATTAGTAGGGGTAACAGAATTTCATGATAAAGAAGGGCACAAAATACAATTAGAATATTATCTTTTATCAGAACCAAGAGATATAGAAGAAGAAATTGTCATCTATGGAATCGAAATAAAGAAGATAATAAAAGAAAACGGAACTATCAAGAAAGAAAAAGAAATAGCAAGAGCAATCTCGTATTCTCAACATTATGTGGAACAGTTGATACAAGTATTATTGCGTAATCAAGTGACACCAATGACAATGATAGAGATAATTGATGAATATATCACTAAAGAAGGATTATCTGCATAAGAGTATATTATTAAAAAATCAGTTGAGTTTGTAGATAGAAATTTTACATAATTTTATTATTTTAAAATTTTATAAAATATATGATAGAGATTGCCAAATATTATGAGTTACTAAATCAAATATCCCACTGCAAGCAACGGGGTATTTGACCCTCGCGGCAGTCGCCAAGTGGTTGCAGACATTTGGCTCGTTGCTCGCAGGAATAAACATCTTTTTGTCATGGATAGTTGAAAGTTAGTTGAGGAGAAAACAGTGAAAAAGAATTATAAAGTACTTTATCAAGGAGGTATGGGAGAGATAGTAGAAAAAAAGTCACGTTTTATTGCTATCACTATGCCAATAGAAACAGAAGAAGAAGCTATCGCTTTTTTTGAATCGATAAGAAAAAAATATTGGGATGCAACACATCATTGTACGGCGTTTGTATTGGGGCGGAATCATGAGATTCAGCGCTGTAATGATGATGGTGAGCCTAGCCAGACCGCTGGAAAACCTATGTTAGATGTTCTTTTAGGGCAACAAATACATAATGCAGCAGTAGTAGTGACTCGTTATTTTGGCGGAACGCTGCTTGGAACAGGTGGATTAGTAAGAGCATATGCAAAAGCTGTACAAGAAGGTCTTACTAATAGTATAATTATAGAAAAATGTGAAGCTAAAAGAATGAAAGTGAGAATAGATTATACAGGAATAGGAAAAATACAATATATCTGTAGGCAGATGAATCTTCCTATTTTAAATTCTGAATATACAGATATTGTGAGAATGGAAGTTTTAGTGCCAGAAGAGAAGGAAGATAGTTTTGAGAAATCTGTGACAGAGGCTACCAGTGGACAGGCTGTTTGGGAGGAAAAAGAAGAACTATTATATGGAATCGTAAACGGGGAAATAAAGATGTTTGAAAAATAAAGGAAAAAAGGCTGCCGTTTTAAATTTCAAATTCGGCAGCCATATTTTATTTGTTTTTTGCATTATTTGCAGCACGTTTTCGGAGAGTAGGGTCTAAGATTTTTTTCCTTATTCTCAAATTTTTAGGTGTCACTTCTAATAATTCATCTGTATCGATAAATTCTAAAGCCTGCTCCAAGCTCAAAATTTTTGGAGAAGTGAGTTTTAATGCATCATCTGAACCAGAAGAACGGGTATTGGTAAGCTGCTTTCTTTTGCAGACATTCACTTCAATATCCTCTGCACGACCTGTCTGCCCTATCACCATTCCAGAATAAACTTGTTCTCCAGAACCGATGAAGAGTATGCCTCGCTCTTGTGCATTAAATAGACCATATGTGATACTTTCTCCAGATTCAAAAGCGATTAAAGACCCTTGTTTACGATATTGAATATCACCTTTATAAGAACCATAACCATCAAATATAGTATTAAGAATACCATTTCCTTTTGTAGAAGTCATAAATTCGCCACGATAACCGATCAGACCTCTGGAAGGGATAGAAAATTCTAAACGCACATATCCACCATTAGAAGGTGACATATTTTTAAGTTCTCCTTTTCTAGCTCCCAGACGTTCAATGACTGTGCCTGCAAATTCGTCTGGAACATCAATATAAGCTAATTCCATTGGTTCTAAAAGATGCCCCTGTTCATCTTTTTTATAGAGCACTTCCGCTTTACTCACTGCGAATTCATAACCTTCTCGACGCATATTTTCAATTAAGACAGATAAATGAAGCTCTCCTCGTCCAGAAACCTTAAAACATTCTGTGGTATCTGTTTCTTCCACACGAAGACTGACATCTGTATTCAACTCCCGGAAAAGACGTTCCCTTAAATGCCTAGAAGTCACGAATTTTCCTTCTTTTCCAGCAAGAGGACTATCATTCACGATAAATTGCATGGCAATGGTCGGCTCAGAAATTTTCTGAAAAGGAATAGGAACAGGATTTTTTATCGAACAGAGAGTATCTCCAATATGAATGTCTGTAATGCCAGAAATAGCTACAATAGCACCTATATCGGCAGAAGCGACATCCACTTTATTTAATCCATCAAATTCATAGAGTTTGCTTATTTTCACTTTTCTCTGTTTTTCTGGTTCATGTGCATTGACAATAATAGCCTCTTGATTCACTTGGATTGTTCCATTATCCACTTTTCCGACTCCAATTCGTCCCACATATTCATTATAATCAATCGTACTGATTAACACTTGTGTACCAGCTTCTGGATCACCTTCAGGAGCGGGAATATAATTAATAATAGTTTCAAAGAGAGGTATCATGTTTTGAGGATTTTCATTTAAATCAAGTATCGCATAACCAGATTTCGCAGATGCAAAAACAAATGGGCAATCAAGCTGTTCATCTGAAGCATCTAAATCTATAAAAAGTTCTAATACCTCATCAACCACTTCTTTCGGTCGTGCTTCTGGACGATCAATTTTATTAATACAAACGATAACAGATAGATCCAATTCTAATGCTTTTTTTAAAACAAATTTTGTCTGAGGCATAGGTCCTTCAAAGGCATCTACGACTAAAATAACACCATTTACCATTTTTAAGACACGTTCTACCTCTCCTCCAAAGTCAGCATGTCCAGGAGTATCAATAATATTAATCTTTTTGTCTTTATAAAATACGGCTGTATTTTTAGAAAGAATTGTGATACCACGTTCTCTTTCAATATCATTAGAATCCATCACACGTTCTGCCACTTCTTGATTCTGGCGAAATACACCGCTTTGTTTTAACAATTCATCCACTAATGTTGTTTTGCCATGGTCTACATGGGCGATAATAGCAATATTGCGGATATCTTCTCTTTTTGTTCTCATAACGTCCTTCTTTCTTCTTAATTATAATACAACATTTAAAAGTTTAACATATTTTTCAAAGATTACAAGGATTTTCTTCTCCTAAATGGAAAAAATTTTTTAGAATCAAGTATTTACAAAAATAATATCCTTTCACAAATACAAAATAATTAGCGTTTTTTAGAGAAAAGAATGTTATAGACATTTTATGAAAGAGAATCAGAGGCAAAATAAAATTTTACCCCTGATTATACTGAAAATATAAATATTAATCGGTAAACATTTGTACCCAATAATATATTCCATTTTTCTTATAGCATCCGATTCCAATCTTTCCAAATTCACTGTTTAAAATATTAGCTTTGTGTCCAGAAGAATTCATCCAAGAAGACATAACCTGCTCTGGATTTTTCTGTCCCATCGCAATATTCTCTCCGGCTGTCATATAATATACATCATATTCTTTAAAAATAGTAAAACATGAAGTATTATCTGGTCTAGTGTGACTAAAATTTTCTGCTAATTCTTCTGCACGTTTCGTTGCACAATCATTCAATGTATCGTCCCATTCAAGAGGAGATTTTTCTTCTTCCTGACGAACTTGATTGACGATTTCAAACACTCCTTTTACATATTGTTCTGTTTCTGTTATATCATCATTTACATTCTCTGAAGTGGTTGTATTATTCACAATATCCGATGTAATAGTTGGAACAGTCTGAAATTGTACAATACCATTTTCTATCCATGCACCATCTGAATTTACAGTATATCCATCTGGAGTAATAGTATCAGCTAACATATACCCATTTGCATCAAAATAATAACATTCCGCTTTACCATCTTTATTTCCATCAATCCATTGCCATGTATTAGCAAACCATGTACCATCTTCATTTTCATACCAGTAACCAACCTCATTTTGTTGCCACCCCGCTGCAAAACAAGTTATATGTAATGCTGCTGTCATAGTGAATGTAGCTATCGCTATCAATATTTTTTTCATTGATATTTCCCTCCTATTTGATATACTTTTTCAGTACAAAATATAATTTCATTCATCATATATCATTTTCGTATAAAATTCAATAAAAACTTTAGTTTTTAAAGAGAATATGTAACTGTTCAGATTGATTTAGGTATAAACTTTTTATTTCTGACTATTCTTATAAAAAAGAAATCTATCTCTTTATTGAAGTCATCTTCTTCCTTAAATATAAACGAATCTTTCATCATAATATCTTAATAATAACGTCAAAATACTTAACTTTTTATTTTTTACTTTATTTACATAACCTTTTTTGATATAATGGGTAAGATAAGGAGGCGACTATTGTCAATTACCTATATAAAAAGGAAATGGGCTTATCAAAGTCCATAGTTGGCTAGGCTAAGTTCTTGATATCTGCAATTTTCATTTATTTAGCAAAACATATTGCGAAAGCAAAAAAATTTTATATCTGGCAGATGAAGTACAAGATACTTTAACTTAAGAACATTAGATAATACACATATAGAAAAGTCAGCTAGTTTTAAAAAACTAAAATTAACAGAACATCTTATTTAATGGAAAGGAGGGTTCAGCAGGGATAAGAAATTTCTTCACGCACAGAAAAGTACGTGGTTTCCTTGCTAATTATCATGAATTATGGAAAAAGAGGCATTTCTGCCAAGCAAAAGAAGATAACATCTCGTTCCAAAAAGCTTGGAACAAAATTAGGACTCACTATTCTCAAAGTGACTTTAGTTATCCTATTAGTTGGTGGTGTTACTTTAGGTTGTGTTGGTTTAGGAATGATAAAGGGACTAATCGATAATGCTCCCGATATTTCTAATGTAGATTTTAAACCTAGTGGCTATGCCACCAAATTATATGATGTCACAGGAGCAGAAACAGAATCTCTTGTTATGTCGGGTTCTAATCGTATTTATGTAACCATTGATCAGATACCAAAATATCTTCAGAATGCGTTTATAGCCATTGAAGATGAACGTTTCTATGAACACAATGGAATCGATATCAAAGGAATCTTTCGTGCTGCTTATAGAGGACTCACCACTGGAAGTTTCTCGGAAGGTGCTAGTACTATCACACAGCAGCTCTTAAAAAATAAATTATTTAATAGCGGTATGGGCGAAGATAATTTTATGGATAGTGTCAAGCGAAAAATACAAGAACAATACTTAGCGATTCAATTAGAAAAACAGACTACTAAAAGTGCTATCCTAGAGAGTTATTTGAATATGATTAATCTAGGAAGCAATACATTAGGCGTGCAATCTGCTTCTAAACGATATTTTAATAAAGATGTTTGGGATTTAACTTTATCAGAATCCTCTGTTATCGCAGCTATTACTAAAAATCCTTCTGCTTATAATCCTATTTATTATCCAGAAGAAAATAACAAACGCCGTATTCTAGTATTAAATAATATGTTAAAACTAGGCTTTATCACACAAAATGAATATAATACTGCTCTGGCAGATGATGTATATGCGCGTATTCAAAATCACAATATTGAATTTCAAAATGAATCATCTGTATACAGTTCCTTTAATGATGCTGTAATCAGTGCTGTTTTATCTGATCTGCAGACAAAACTAGGCTATACTTCTTCTCAGGCAGAATATACTCTGTTTTCTGGTGGTTTAAGTATTTATACTACACAAGATCCAGCTATTCAAAGTATCTGTGATGAAGAATATAAAAATGAAGATAATTTTCCAGATGGAACACAATATTCTATTACTTGGGCGTGGTCCATTCAACATGCAGATGGAACAGCAGAACACTTCAGCGAGCGCTCTTTAGAAAATTATTTTAAAAATGGAGATGAAGAACATAATGTAACTGCTGATCGATTTTATAAGTTAATTTATGACAGCACAGAAGAAGCAGATGCAGATATCGCCACATTTAAAGCAAACAAAATGGTAGCATCTGATATTGAATTAGGAGAAAATATTATTTACACTCCTCAGCCTCAGTCTTCTTTTGTAGTGATGGATCAGTCTACTGGCTATGTAAAAGCGATTGTAGGAGAGCGTGGGGAAAAAGAGGTAAATCGTTCTTTAAATCGTGCTACTTCTTCTACCAGACAGCCCGGATCAACTTTTAAGATTGTTTCTACCTATGCCGCTGCTCTTGATACGGCTGGCTTCACTTTGGCAAATGTTCAATACGATGAAGAGGGTTATATTTCTCCAGATGGTTTCCCATTTAATAATTACAATGGACGCTATAAAGGATTTACCACTATTCGAGAAGCGATTCGAGATTCTGTCAATGTAGTAGCTGTAAAAACCATCTCAGATATCACACCTAGCCTTGGTTTTAGTTATCTGATGAATTTCGGTTTCACAACCTTAGTAGAAAGTCGTGTTTCCTCTAATGGAAATACTTATTCAGACATTAACTATTCTTTAGCTTTAGGTGGCATTACTGATGGTGTGACCAATGTAGAATTAACAGCTTCTTATGCTGCAATCGCAAATAACGGCATTTATACACAGCCTATTTATTATACTAAAATTATAGATCACAATGGAAATGTTTTAATTGACAATATCCCAGAATCTCATCGAGTTATTAAGGAAACGACTGTTTTTCTATTGACCAGTGCGATGCAAGATGTTGTGACAAGCGGTACAGGTACTGCAGCACGTATAAAAAATATGTCCACTGCTGGAAAAACAGGTTCAACTTCTGATTATAATGATGTTTGGTTCGTAGGTTTTACTCCTTATTATACTGCAGGCATCTGGTCAGGATATGATGAGAATAAACCCCAGATGGGTTCTCAAAGAAGTTATCATCGTGCATTATGGGGAAAAATCATGTCCCGAATTCATGAGAATCTGGAAAACAAGAGCTTTCCCAGACCAGATGGAATTGTACAAGCTACTATCTGTAGAAAATCCGGAAAATTAGCTGTTTCCGGACTATGTGACAGCGACCCTAGAGGTTCTATGGTATATACAGAATATTTCGCACAAGGCACTGTTCCTACAGAAAGTTGTGATAATCATATTAAAGTTGATGTATGTACAGAATCTGGAGCACTTGCTACAGAAAACTGTCCTCCAGAATGTCATAAGAATTATGTTTATATTAACAGTGCAAGTGTTCCCAGAAATGGCAGCGGTGAAAATGCGACCATGAAAAAGTCAGAAGACTTGACCTATCTCATGCCTAGCACTTTAATCGACAATTATTGTCCTGTTCACTCTGGTGTACAGCTCAACCCTGATGGAACTCCGATAGAAACACCATTAGACCCAAATGCTCCTACTATAATCGTGCCAGTTTCTCCTGAAGATATGAGTACTCCAGCCGAAATTACTACTATCATCGCCCCAGATGGAACTATAATATCCTCTCCAGCAGAAACTACAACGTCTAACCCACCCACTACAGCTCAGAGTCCAGTAGAAACGACTATAATTATACCAGTAGAAACGCCAACTACATCCATAGATCCGGCAAATGAATATCACGAAAATAATATCATTGATCCAAATTCTCCTGACTATGGACCATGGAATAACTAAGAAAAATGAAAAAAAGGCTATGAAAGAGAACATATTCGTTTTCTTCCATAGCTTCTTTTTTTCTTGTGGTTATGATTGTTTAGGGTACATTTTAATCAAAGGTTCGCGCAGGAGTAAACATTCCAACGAAGCCGCGCTCCCGCTCCGTTCCAGACGTAACGGTACTAAATTCGCAAATCCCGCTTCCCCGCGAGTTCGCTCATTAAGTGCCGACGTCTTCCAAGGGGCTTCTTTTGGAATTGTTTACTCCTGTGCTAGTTATTTGCCTATTCTATAAAAAATCCTATTTTCTCTCATTGCAGATTATCTTTTACGCTGCCTTTCATTCTAGTTGATTCAATATAATCTCTCGGACAATTTAAAGCAGGATCATCTATCATATGCCATCCTTCTAAATCCACTTCACAATCCCAATCTTCTAATGCATTTTCTAAATTAGGATAACAATAATCATAAGAACACATAACTGCATCTTTACTACAATATAAATATACGAAAGTACATTTCTTCATCTCATGAATCATAATTTTATAGACTATATCTGTTTTGTTTACATAATATTCTTTTTTTAAATACCCCCATTTTCTCATCATATCACCTCATAGAACTCCTGAGTTATCCATTCAGTCTATATCTTTCTATAATTTATCGTCTACTTTATTTTATGAGAAACACAATCTAACATACAAAATCAAATATAGTCTTTTTCACAGAACAGCCAATAAACTAGCGTCAGAAAGAAAGTATTCCATAAGAAGCCCCTTGGAAGACGCTTGCCCGTTAATGAGCAGTTCTGTAAAGAGCTGCGAATTTAGTACCATTACGTCTGGAACGGAGCGAAAGCGCGGCTTCGTTGGAATACTTTTTTTCTGACGCGTCCCTCCCACTAAAATGTTATCCAAATCTCTTATTTTCTTTTATATAAAAGAACTCGCATCTAATGAAATCTTCATAAATTCTCTCACTTCTTCTTTTGTCCTATGCAAATGTTCTGCTAACTCTTCTATTGTAGACTCTTTCCCATTGATCTCAGCTAATTCTCTCGCAGCCTCATTAAGCCGATTCACATTTTCCACCAAATATTCTCCTATCTCTTCTGCCTGCATTTCCTCTTGTACTGCTTTCTTTAAAGCCAAATCTATACTTTTTCGGATAAAGTTATCATCTATCTTCTCTTCTGGTTCAGAAAGCGCCGCCATTAATCCTACATTCGCTTCCTGAATCAAATCTGCTAATCCAATCCCTCTATTTTTATATCCTGCTGCCATCTCCACTGCTGTCAATAAATAAGCCTCTGTCAGTTTCTCTCTAGCCTTCTCTTTTCCTTCTTTTAAATCTTTAAATAACATTTCTTTCTCTTCTAATTCTATTCTAGGAAGTGCCTTCAGTTCTTCCAAATAAAGTTCTAATATCTCCAGTTCTTTCTTATCTTCTATTTGTTCCATATCATTCCTCATTTCTACTTATATTATATCTATATTTTCGTAATACAAAAACTCTTTTTATGAGGTCAAATAACAGCTTCTATCTGTATTTGTTTTTCCTTTGATAAATCTATATAACTATCTCCCATCTTTACAACTGGCTTTGAAAGAGATGAATTATTTATCATAATAATCTCTCCTATCATTCCATTACTTAAGCGTACCTGACTGTGAATATAGGTATTCGCAATATTCTTTAAAAACGTCATAATATATTCCACTTCATATAATAGATACCCACATTGTTCAAAATTATGAATCACTACAAAAGGACAAATGGGATCACGATAAACACGACTACTTGTCATAGCGTCATAAACATCTGCGATCGCCACTACCTTTGCATATTTATCTATTTTATTTCCCTTAACACCAATAGGATACCCGCTGCCATCACATCTTTCATGATGCATGAGAGCAGCATATTTAATATGAGAATTGATATCCATATCCTTTAGTAATTGATATCCTTTATAAGTATGTGTCTTCATCACATGAAATTCCTTACTTGTGAGTTTATAAGGTTTTAATAGAATATTTTCTGGAACTAATAATTTTCCAATATCATGAAACATACCCGCCATCGCTAATATTTCTATCTCTTTTTTTGAAAAACGCAGCCATTTTCCTAAAATCGCAGACAACAGAGAAACATTCATAGAATGACTATATACGGTATCTGATACCTCTCTCATATTATGTAACATATCAAAAATATTAGACATCTCTAAACTTTCATTTAAAATTTCCTGTGTTATCTTCATAACATCTTCTGCTTCTTCTTTTGATAACCCCTTATTCATCACATCTTTAAACGCATTCTGCAATTTATTTGTTTTTTTAGAAAACTTCTTTTTATATTCTTTATACTCTTGACTAGACTTTATTTTTTCTGACTGTGTTAACACCCTTGGTTCAGAACTGAGGGAATCTTCTTTATAACTTGGTTCAAATTCTATAATACTGACAGCCGGTACACCATGAATTTTTAATTTAGCGATTAACCTTTCATTTATAATACTTTTTTTATGAATAATCAGTTGATCCCTCTCTGTATACACATCATCAGCTACTATCATGCCTACCCTCAGTTTATCTAATTTCACTCTTTTTTTCGCCATTTTCTCGCTCCTTATCTTTTTATATCCCACGCAATCTTCTTATTAATAGAATACAACATTTTAAATAAAATAGCAAGTTTCAGCGTTTCTAAAGGTTATATTTTATTATCATTCCCTATTATTATCATAAAACTCTCTTTTCCCAAAATAAAACAATCAATTAGGCAAGAAAATATTTCATAAAAAGCCCCTTAGAAGACGTCAACACTTCATGAGTGAACCCTAATGGATTGATTCAACGAATTTAGTACCATGTAGTCTTACGCGGAGCGAAAGCGTAGCTTCGCTAGAATACTTCCTTGTCAGAGCGTCCTCTTGTCTTTCGCCTTCCCTGAACTATAACTATATTTTTCTCTGAAAACCTGCGCTCTTCTTCTGATATTCTTTCACTAATTCTCCATATTTTTTAGAATGATAATGATATTTATCATATAATACCGACAACAATTCCTTACTATCCTTTTTTATCACATAAAAGATCGCCATATCACAGATAACTCTACAATTACTATGGCGATTTGCTTTTTCGTTTTTCTGATAGTCATTCCATAGCCATTTTATTAATACATCTTCCTCTTCTAACTCATATAATATTTGAAGTAACTCTCCTTTTTCTTCATAACGCCCTTCTATATATAGAGAAGTATCCATATAATCTAAAACCTTAGCTAAATAAAAAACTACCTTTCTATAATTTTTAAGCTGGTACTCCATACAGACTAAATTCTCATAGACTAATTCTCTCTCTTTATAATACTTCCTATCCTTCATAATCTCTAATGCAGATTCTAAATATTGCCTTGCTTTCTTTAACTTTCCTAATTTTCGATAGGCTATTCCCAGATTCAATAATTCTATTCCATTTATACCTTTATCCTTTTTTCCCTTTAAATTATTCACTCTATTAAAATGAACAATAGCCTTTCTATAACTTCTAATGCACAGATAAATTTCCCCGATATTATTCTGTAAAATACAATACCTTTTTTCATCAGGATATTTCCTTAATATCGCACCCGCACGGTCAAAAAAATCTAATGCACCCATATAGTCTTCCATCTCTTTTGCAATTAGACCCATTCCAATATAAATATAAAATAAGCCCTCACTTTTTTTATTCTTTTTTAAAATTTCATATGATTTTTGAAATTCATCCCATGCTTCTAGATACCTTCCTTGTATATTATTAAAAATTGCATTCCAATAATATTTTTCTATTTCTTTTGGCAATATAATATCATCTTTTTGTCTATTGAAAATTTCTATCTGTCTTTCTCTTAATTTATCTATTTGTTTTTCCATCATATTCTCACTTTATCTTTCTTATATTAGGTAGCTGCGGAATTGAGCATCTAAAATTTCTTTGTATTATATACAATCCTTCTCAAAATCCATGATTTAGCTAATGACATGTTCACTTATAAATATACTTTTTTGTATATGAACAGCGCAGCAGAATGTACAGTCCTGATCTAAGTTTTCATTCCTTTCATAAATAAAATTCTTTTTTATAGTGCAACAAAAATAAAGAACTGCCTTAAAAATACTTACTTCTGCTAATGATGCAAAAAATACTGTTATAAAACAGAAGTACTTATGAAGGCAGTCCTCTTTATTCTTTATAGCTTTTGAATTCTTTCCATCGCTTTTACTGTATTTTCATAGCTTCCAAAGCTAGTGAGTCGGAAATATCCTTCCCCACTTGGACCAAAACCAGAACCTGGCGTTCCGACTACATTTGCATTTTCTAATAAATAATCAAAAAATTGCCATGAAGTCATATTATTTGGAGTTTTTAGCCAAATATATGGCGCATTAATACCTCCTGAAACAGAATACCCCGCTTTTTTTAGACCCTCTCGTATCACCTTTGCATTATTCATATAATAAGCAATTTGTTCTTTTGTCTGCTTCTTCCCCTCTTCTGAGTATACAGCTTCTCCTGCTCTCTGTACAATATAGGGAACTCCATTGAACTTTGTCCCATGTCTTCTTGCCCAAAGAGAATGTAAAGAAACTCCATTACATTTTAATTCTTTTGGTATTACTGTAAATCCTAATCTAGTTCCTGTAAATCCTGCATTCTTAGAAAAACTACGGAGTTCTATCGCACATGCCTTTGCCCCTTCACATTCAAAAATGCTATGTGGAATATCCTCTTCTGAAATATAAGCTTCATATGCTGCATCATAGATGATCACTGCTCCCACTTTTAATGCATAATCCACCCATTTCTGCAATTCTGTTTTATTAATGGTAGAACCTGTAGGATTATTAGGAAAGCACAAATAGATGATATCTGGCTCTTCTTTTGGAAGTTCAGGTGCGAATCCAGTTTCCTCTGTACAAGGCATATAAATAACTTCACTCCATTTTTCTGTTTCACTATCATAACTTCCTGTTCTTCCAGACATCGCATTAGAATCAACATAAACAGGATATACTGGATCACATACTGCAATTTTATTATCTATGTCAAAAATATCACCAATATTTCCAGAATCACTCTTCGCTCCATCACTCACGAAAATCTCGTTCACTTCTATATTCACGCCTCTTTTTTTATAATCATTTTCCACAATCGCTTGACGCAAAAATTCATAACCTAATTCTGGAGCATATCCATGAAATGTTTCTACTTTTCCCATCTCGTCCACGGCTTTATGCAATGCTTCAATTACAACAGGTGCTAATGGCTGTGTAACATCTCCAATCCCTAAACGGATAATTTCTTGTTCGGGATGAGCTTTAGAATATTCATTCACTTTTTTTCCAATCATAGAAAATAAATAACTTCCCGGCAATTTCAAGTAATTTTCATTAATTTTGTACATAGTTACCTCCTAATAACAACAAATATCTAATCTAAAATAATTCCTAAGCAGTATTCCTGCCTATTCTTCTTTTATTATAAACGAAATAAGAGAAGCAAACAATAAAAATTTCCAAGTTTTGTCACTTTCTTTTAAAAAAGCATCATCTGTAATATCATCTGAGCAATTTCCACTGTTCATACTGCAATTTTGAATATTTAAAGCGGAAGGGTCGCTCCGGCAAGGAAGTATTCCAGCGAAGCCTCGCTTTCGCTCCGTTCCAGACGTAACGGACACTAAATTCTCGGCACGTCACCGCACCGCTCATTAAGTGCCGACGTCTTCCAAGGGGCTTCTTATGGAATACTTCCTTGCCTCCGCTAGGTTGTTGGCAATTCTAATGCTTCTATCACTTCAAATAAAGTTTCTGGCAAATTTTTAATACCAGGTTTCTTTCTTCTGTCATGTTAAATATATTATTATCTATCTCTTAAATGGAACTTTATTAGGGTGATATACATCACACTCTATAAAGAAACATATAAAAAAGGCTCACTAATCAATCTTAGTGAACACCTTTGTTCTCTCCCTTTATCTTAATAATATATTATTATATATCAATCCTAAATTTTTATTTGAAATTAAATCATATTACATCTCATGTTCTATTATTATCCGAAAAAATCGCCCAACAATCACTTTTTGGGATCTTCTAGATACAGAGAAACAGAATTTCCCTTTATATCTTTGAGAAAATCACTTTTTTGGAATATTTTCTTTCTTGTAAAACAATAGAATTATCTTCCCTAGAATAGCCAACAAACTAGCAAAGGCAAGGAATAATTCCATAAGAAGCCCCTTGGAAGACGTCGGCACTTAATAAGCAAACCCGCAAGAAGCGGGTTTTGCGAATTTAGTGTCCGCTACGTCTGGAACGGAGCGAAAGCGCGGCTTCGTTGGAATATTCCTTGCCTTTGCGACCCTTTCACTAAAATGTCCTAAACAGATTCCTTCTTCATACCTAAACTTTTAATTTAAACTCTATTTCACAACAATATTATAAATTTTTCCTTTAATATAAATTTCTTTTACAATAGTCTTATTCTCAACCGCTCCTTTTACACTGGTCACCTGCATCGCTTTTTCTCTTACAGAATCTTGTTCTTCTTCTAATGTCACTTTAATGGTTGCTTTCACTTTTCCATTCACCTGAACAGCGATTTCTACTTCGTTTTCTATGGTCTTTTCTTCTTCATATTCTGGCCAAACAGTCTGATATATCCTTGCCTTTTCTCCTATTATCTGCCATATCTCCTCTGTCATATGTGGAGCAACAGGATTTAATAAAATCAACAAACTCTTAAATTCTCCCTTTGTGACACGATTTAAACGATAGAACTCATTCACTAAAGACATCATCGCCGCTATCGCTGTATTAAACTTTAAGCTTTCAAAATCTTGGCTCACCTTTTTAATCGTCTGATGCATTTTAGTTTCTAATTCCTTACTATATCCTTCTTCCTTTTCATCTACCATATCCTGCAGTTTCCAAACACGCTCTAAGAAACGGCGGCATCCCTTCACTCCTTCTTTTGACCAAGCCGCGCTCAATTCAAATGCTCCAATAAACATTTCATAAGTGCGCAGAGTGTCTGCGCCAAATTCAGCTACAATATCATCTGGATTCACCACATTTCCTCTGGATTTAGACATCTTTTCTCCATTTTCACCCAAAATCATGCCATGAGAAGTCCTTTTTTGATATGGTTCTTTTGTATTCACCAGTCCTAAATCATATAAAAACTTATGCCAAAATCTAGAATATAATAAATGCAGTGTCGTATGCTCCATACCACCATTATACCAATCAACTGGCATCCAATAATTAAGCGCTTCTTTGCTGGCAAATTCTTTTGTATTATGTGGATCGGTATAGCGCAGAAAATACCAAGAAGACCCTGCCCATTGCGGCATAGTATCGGTTTCTCTTTTTGCCTTTCCTCCACAGCATGGACAAGTGGTATTCACCCAATCTGTCATCGCTGCTAACGGAGATTCTCCATTATCTGTTGGCATATAGCTATCCACTTTTGGCAGCATCAGAGGCAATTCGCTCTCTGGAATAGGCACATAACCACATTTCTCACACTTTACTAGCGGAATAGGTTCACCCCAATATCTCTGACGGGAGAAAACCCAATCTCTTAATTTATAATTGACTTTCTGCTTTCCTATTCCTTTTTCTTCTAACCAACTGATAATCTTTTTCTTCGCTTCTGCTACTTCTAATCCATCTAAGAAATCAGAATTGACTAATTTCCCTGTCGCTACATCAGTAAATGCCTTTTCTTGTACATCACCGCCTGCTACCACTTCTATAATAGGTAAACCAAATTTTTTGGCGAAATCCCAGTCTCTCTCATCATGAGCAGGTACTGCCATAATTGCACCTGTGCCATAAGACATCAATACATAATCTGATATCCAAATCGGTATTTCTTTTCCATTTACAGGATTAACCGCACAGAGTCCATCTACCATTACTCCTGTTTTTTCTTTTGCTAATTCTGTTCTCTCAAAATCAGATTTTTTCGCTGCCGTTTCCCGATATGCGATAATTTCATTCCAATTTTTAATTTCTTCTTTATATTTATCCACCAAAGGGTGTTCTGGTGAAATAACCATATAAGTTGCTCCAAATAAAGTATCAGGACGGGTGGTAAAGATTTTTAAGCTATCCTCTTTTTTAGCGATTTTAAAATCTACTTCCGCACCTACAGAACGACCTATCCAGTTTCTTTGAGAAGTCTTCACTTTTTCAATATAATCTACTTCTTCTAATCCCTCTAATAATTTATCTGCATAAGCAGTGATTTTTAACATCCACTGACTTTTTACCTTTCTCACCACTTCATTGCCACAGCGCTCACATACACCATTTACCACTTCTTCATTGGCTAATCCAACTTTACAAGAAGTACACCAATTAATGGGCATTTCTGTTTTATACGCTAACCCTTTTTCAAACATCTTTAAGAAAATCCATTGAGTCCATTTATAATACTCTGGATCGGTGGTATTCACTTCCCTATCCCAATTAAAGGAATATCCTAAAGACTTTAATTGTTCTTTAAAATGTGCAACATTATTTTTGGTCACAACCTCTGGATGGATCTTATTTTTAATCGCATAATTCTCCGTCGGCAAGCCGAAAGCGTCCCATCCCATGGGATATAATACATTATAGCCTTGTAATCTTTTCTTTCTCGCAATAATATCTAATGCCGTATAAGGTCTTGGATGCCCTACATGAAGTCCCTGTCCAGATGGATAAGGGAACTCTACTAATGCATAATACTTTGGTTTACTATAATCCTCTCCTGCTCGAAATGCTTTTTCTTCGTCCCAAATATCTTGCCATTTTTTTTCAATATCTTTGGGTGAATATGCCTGACTCATTTTTTCTTCCTCCTTTTATTTTTCCAAATCAAGTAGGAAAATCTCCTTCCCACTACTAGCCGCGCGGATCGCATATTGCAGCA
Organism: uncultured Lachnospiraceae bacterium; assembly: GCA_910585935.1. GTDB lineage: Bacteria > Bacillota > Clostridia > Lachnospirales > Lachnospiraceae > MGBC136627. The sequence goes on from CAJUHN010000026.1 coordinate 17,411, forward strand.
GCAACTCATTTTCCTATGCGTTTCTGTACATAAAAAAACCTTTTCATCTCTATACTTATTCAGTCTAGAGACGAAAAGGCGCATTTTCCTATTTCGCGGTACCACTCTAGTTCAGATTTAAAAATCTGCCCTCTTTTTCTATAACGGGAATACCCGCTTTGACCTATCTTTTAATTTCAGCCAAAGAACTCCAAGGCGAGTTCGATTTCTCCAGCTATTGTCTTACACCGCCCGACAACTCTCTGCAAACCTTCTGCAATCTACTACTCCTCTTCCATGTTTTTTCTATATCCTCTAGTCTAAACAGCTTTTGTCACTTTGTCAAGACCTTTTTCTTTTGCTTTTATGTTCTTTTCTAACTAAAAAATTAATGATAAATTTATTTCTTCTAAAAAATCTGAATAAAAACTTATCATTCACAAATGCTAGATGATGTGAAATCATATCAAAATTTTAACCTCATCAAGGAAGTCCCCGCTTCTAAGCCGCCAAGGCGAAAGCGGTGGGTTGGGACTTCCTTGTTTCCGTGGGAGTGCAGACTCCCACGGAAAAGCTGCGATAGCAGCTATGAGGTTATGAGCAAGTAGCGAAGCGGATTGCGAATATCCGATTTGACTAGAAAAGGAGATGGAAAGAATGGAATATAAGGTGAAAGTTATTTATAAAGAAAAGGAAGTATCTGACAATGAGAAAAAAGATAGACTAAAGCAATTCCAACAAGCCTTTGTTACAGCGGCTGTCAGCTATTATTCTGATAAAAAAACAAATGTCTCAGAAAAAACAAATGATTGAACATAGATGAGCATTGCGTTATACTTGTAATAATAATACAGTTGTATTCCATAAGGAGGTATATGATATGCAGGAATTGAAAGTTGCGACCTTTACAAGAGGGAGTACGAATAAACAGACGAATCGGGGAAAGGCGAAGAAAGCATCTCAATCAAAAAAAGCATCTTCCAGAGAAATTATGGTAGATAATGATTTACCTTTACAAAAAGAAATGATCAGACATTTTATTGACAGTCAGCCTGAAAAGGATAAAGGTATACATTGGGTAATGACAGATTTAGAATATGTAGAAGCTGGTGTATCAGGGTTTCATACTCATGTTTCCAAAAGAAAGGGACTAAATCAAGCATTTGAAGATGCGAAAGCAGGGCTTTTTGATATTTTGGTAATCTATAAATTGGATAGATTTGGAAGGCGTTCTGTGGAAAGCCTCAATCATGCGATAAAATTTCTGAAGTTTTGCAGAATTTGGGTAGTAGATAAAAATAGAGAATTTACAAATAATGGTGATGCAGATGAGATCATGAATTTTATTGAATTTTGGTCTGCAAAAAAATCCTCCGTGGATACTAAAATAAGGGTGACAGATGCCATGATGCTGATACACAAAGAGGGCTATTGGACAGGCGGAAATCCTCCATTTGGATATATCAATCATTCTGATATATCCAATATGCTGCAAGTTGTTCCAGAGGAAGCAGAAATTGTAAAATCCATTTATTCTATGTATACGATAGATGGATATGGAATGTTAAAAATTGCTGGGATTTTAAATGAACAGGGAAAAAAAACCAAAAGGGGGAATGAATGGAAAACGGAAAATATTAGACGGATACTCAGAAATACTATATATAAAGGATATTTGTCATATGGAAAGTCACATACGACAGAAGGAGAATTTGGCGCATATCAAAAGTATACGAAAGAGGGGGAAGAGCTAGTCAGTGACAGATATTGGAAAGAATATGATATCGTTGGACAGGAAGTTTGGGAGAAAGCACAAAAAATAAAGAAATCAAGGGTGAACTCAGACAATTTATTTGGAAGAAAAACTCCGAGCAGATCGAGGACTGGAAAAGGGCTGCTAGTAGGAATCTTAAAATGTGAATGTGGTTCTAATATGACCTATAGTTCGTCCTCGAATTGGCTAGATCATAAGAGAACTAAAAAAGGAGAACCTTATGGCATCTATCGGTGTCTAAAAAGATTAAAGTCAGGTGTAGCAGAGTGTGGAGCACAAAAAGGGGTATACAAAGCAAAGGAATTAGAAGAAATCGTGATAAATACGATTCAGTCCTATATTAAAAATATGATCACATCAGGTGTACTAGATGAGATAAAGAAAAAAACAGTAGAAGCGACAAAAAATATTTCAGAAAAGTTAGAAGCGGCAAAGCTGGAAGTGGAGCGTTGGATAAAAATAAAAGAAAATTCTAATCTGGAGCTCATGAAAATTCTTATGGGAGAAAAGACAGTTTTTAATCAAAAACAGCTTACAGAATTATATGAAAAGGCAGTAGAGGAATTAGAGAAAGCGACGAAAGCGTATGCAGAATTAGAAAATATGGTGAAATGTGAAAATGCAGAAGAAGTTGATGTGTTAAAACTTCAGGATTTATTAAATAATTGGGAATTATATTTTGAACATGCGACAACAGAAATAAAACGACAGATGATACGGGCTATTGTGAGTGAAGTGACTTTAAAGGAAACAGAAGTAAAAGTTGAGATCGCTTTTGATATTATGAAATATATTGAAAGCATAAGTCTTATACAGGAAATAGAAGTAAAGAATACAGAAATTGCGGTGACGAAAGAAGAAGAGAATTTATTCTTGCAATATCATAATAATAGGAGTTCCAACAGTGGTAGACGCAGCAACGATTGTAAGTGATACTATGGAAAATTTAATTTTAGCGATGGAACAATCAGAAAAACTCCGAATGGTGAGTGGGGGACTGTCAGAATTTAATCCAGAAGAAAAACGGCAGCTTATTTTGGAATTGTTAGATGACCATTTGCGCACGATGTTTGTAACTCCGAAGGATATTGATGAAACAATAAAAAGAATCAGCTTTACTATTTCAGAGGCAATTAATATTGCTTTTTCGTAATGAAATATCACCCTTTTGAATATAATGAATAGAGCGAAAGGGTGTTTCTTATGAAGAAAAGAAGGTGGATTAAGAAAGCATTGAACGGAATCGCATGGGTGACTATTGTGTTTCTAGGATGCAATATTTTACTGCGTACCTTATCACTTCCATCAGGAAGTCGTTTTAAAGAGGGAATAGAGAAAGCTATAGAAAGATTAGAATATGCTGTCGGAATCGTGTTCCTTCGCACCTATTCTCCGACAGCTCAATATTTAATCGAAGAAAATAAGAAGGATACTTTAGAGGAATGGATATGGAGTTTAACATCTGCTGCTATTCCAGTAGGACAATATTTGAAAACACAAAATGCAGTGATAAAGAATCGCGAAGATCCCATCTATCGAGAGTATTTAGAAGATACAAAAAATGCCCAAGCTATACAGGAATTGATAGAAGGAATGGAAGAAGAAAATAAAAATGAGATTATAAAAAATAGTCAGGAAGAAACACAGACAGAAACGGTACAAGTAGCTGAAAATACACAAACGGATACAACACAGAATGTAGAAAATGTGCCAGAAACACAAGATATAGAAGCATCAGGAAATACCATAGATATTTTTCACCCACAGGTAGTAGGAACAGAATATTCGATTGCAAAATTAAGTGATTATGATTTTTTAATCAGAACATTTTATTCTGTCAGTGAAATTACCACTATCACAGGGGAAGAATTAAATGCAGAGCGTTTATTAGGCATGGATATGACAATGCAAACTACGAATGATAAACCACAAATATTAATTTATCACACTCATTCTCAGGAAGAATTTATTGATTCTGTTCCCGGAAATGATGCGGATTTAATTACAGGTGTGGGAGATTATCTAGCGCAGATTCTGACACAGCAATTTGGTTATCAGGTGATTCACGATACTACTCCCTATGATATCAAAAATGGAACAATGGATAAAAATAAAGCCTATACTTATGCAGAAGAAGGGATATCTGCGATTTTAGAAGCGAATCCCAGTATAGAATTAGTAATTGATATGCATAGAGATGGGGTGAATGAGGGCGTGCATCTTGTGACAGAAGTCAATGGAAAGCCCACAGCTCAAATCATGTTTGTCAATGGAATCAGCAAAACTACATTACAAGGAAGTATAAGTTATCTATATAATCCTTACATACAAGAAAATTTATCACTGAGTCTTCAATTACAATTAAAATCAAAAGCATATTATCCAGATTTCGCCAGAAGAATTATGATAAAGGCATACCGCTATAATTTACATTATCGTCCAAAATCTATGTTAATAGAGGTAGGAGCACAGACCAATACGGTACAAGAAGCCAAAAACGCAATGGAACCATTGGCGGTTATCATTCATGAAGTGCTGAAATAAAGGGGGAGGCTGATGAAGAATAACATAATAAAAGGATTTGGAATCGGGGCTTTTATGGTATTAATCCCCTGTTTTATCACATTTTTTATGAATGGAGATAAAAAAGTGACACAAAAAGATTTGATAAAAGCAGATACTTATATTCTCTGTCAGGATAATACAGGTCAGATAGAGAAAATAGATACCGAATCTTATTTAATGGGAGCGATTGCTGCTTATTTACCAGAAGATTGTGAAGATGAAACTTACAAAGTGATGGCAGTTATATTACGCACATATCTTATGAAAAAACTGGGAACAGAAACAGAAATAGAGGAGGGAGAGTTAACTCTCAGTCGGCTCACTGTTTCGGAAATGGAACAGGCATGGGGAGAAAATTTTTCAGAAAATTATAAAAGAATGAAACAGGCGGTGAACAACACATCAGGAGAAATTATCACATATGAGGAAACACCTATTGAAGCATATTTTCATGATGTCAGCGCAGGAAGGACAAATACAAAGGAGGGGGTTGCCTATTTACAGTCTGTAGAGAGTGAAGTGGATATGGAAGCGGAAGGATATCTTACTTTAATTAGTTATACAGCAGAGGAATTTTGGAAGGTGATAGAAGATACTTGGGGGATAACATGGGAAGATTCAGAGCCTTATAGTGTAGAGGCGATAAAAAATAAGGTTGTTTTTATTCCAGAAGGGGAACTTTATGTAAAACAGGTTCAGATTGGAGAAAAGACTATAGAGGCAGAAGAATTTAAACAGGCATTTCATTTAAAGTCAACCGCCTTTTTCTTAGAAGAATATAATGGAAAGCTGCGGCTTATCATAAAAGGGATAGGACATGGCTATGGTGTTAGTCTATATGGAGCAAATGTATATGCGATGGAAGGAAAAAATTACAAGTGGATTTTAGAGAAATATTACACAAATATTGTGCTTTCCCATGAATAAGGAATAAAACTTCGGTTAGACTATAATCGAGGTGATAGACGTGAAAAAAAAGAAACTTTCTACTATTTTAAAGGAAAAAGCTTTTTTGATATTGTTGTTAGTGTCAATCTTATGTGTAGCAGGCATAGCAGCAATTAATTTTACAAAGGAGGAAAAACAGGAAGACAATCAATTATTTGTAGATAGAGAAGAGAGTACAAAAGAATTAGAAACGACAACGGTAACAAATGCGATGGAAACACAAACACAAGAAACACCATCAGAGAGTATGCAGGTTGCGGCAGATGAAACCGCTGGAATAGGAGATGCCTTATTAGCAGAAGGAGAAAGTGGATATTTTGAAAGCAATCTCATGGATGCGACAGACGAACCTATTACGGAATCAACAGAAGAAACCGTAGGAGTAGCACAGGAAAGTGTTGCCACAGAAGCAGTAGACGGACCAGCACTACAGCTTAATTTTAATGAAGATTCTAAGCTGAAATGGCCGATAGAAGGCAATGTGATTTTAGATTACAGCATGAATGCTACCGTATATTTTTCTACATTAAAACAATATAAATATAATCCTGCTATTTTAATACAGGGAGAGGTGAATACTCCTGTAGTAGCAGCGGCAGATGGAATTGTAACAGAGATTTCTTCTAATGAAGAAATTGGAGATTATGTTGTGATGACTCTGGGAAATGATTACCAATTAGTCTATGGACAATTGAAAGCATTAGAAGTGGCAGAAGGTGACAGTGTAGAAAAAGGACAACTGCTCGGATATATCAGCGAACCCACAAAATATTATGTAGTGGAAGGAAGTAATTTATATTTAGAATTATTAAATGGAACAGAACCTGTAGATCCATTAGATTTTATGGAATAACCCAAAAAAGCCTTTATTATTCTTAGTAATTGAGAATGTTAGAGGCTTTTAGCATTTTTATAGAGTAAAATATAAAAGAAACTATTATAAGATAGATATAAAATATAATATCTATTTTGTAATAGTTTCTTTTTCATATTATAAAAAGAGCAGGAAAAAACATTTATATAAACTTCTTAATAAAAGATAATTTTTAGTTGGAGCTGATAACTTGAGCGCTCAGAGTGTTATCAGCTTCGATTTATGATTTTAATATAAATCGGAATTGTGATAATTTCGTGTCTATAGTTTGAATAAATTGTAAATAATTAGGAAAGAAATTATTATTATTTAGGGAAAATTTAGTTATGAAAATGATTGAAGGGGGGATTTTGGATAGGGGGTTCGCGAAGGCAAGGAAGTATTCCAACGAAGCCGCGCTTTCGCTCCGTTCCAGACGTAGCGG
>CAJUHN010000027.1 GCA_910585935.1 uncultured Lachnospiraceae bacterium
GGGGGGGGAAAAACTATGAACAAGAAAAAAATTTTTTTTATGGAATTTATGAATATGAAGATGGATTTGCATGGACGAAACCTTATGCTTCTATATTGATTCAAAATGAAAATATAAAAGAAAATGGATTAGAGATTGATTTGGCAATTCCGGAATTTTGGAATGTAGATAATATGACTGAGAATATATTAATCTATGTAAATGGAAATAGAGTATCAGAGATTTCACCGACACTTATAGGAGAACATAAAATTATAATACAAGATGATTGGATGAAAAATGTAGATAATAGTGAGTTTTTAATTGAGATATATTGTCCTACATCTTTTATTCCAAGTGAAATAGGGCTAAATGCAGATCAGAGAGAATTAGGATTGCGTTTAATATATTTAGGGGAGGTGAGATAAATGGTATTTAGCTCTTCCGTATTTTTATTTATATTTTTGCCTGTTGTTTTAATAGGATACTATCTATTAAAAGAATCCTATAGAAATTTTTGGCTTTTTATTACTTCCCTTCTTTTTTATTCGTGGGGAGAACCTAAATATATAGTACTAATGTTATTTTCCATTATTTCTAATTATATATTGGGATTGTTAATATTTAGATTTCAAAAAATAAAAAAGATTATTTTTGTGATTACTATTATATTAAATTTAATGTTATTAATAGTTTTTAAATATTTAGATTTTATCATACTCAATATAAATAAAATGTTATCTGCTGATTTTTCTTTGTATCATTTAGCTTTGCCTATAGGTATTTCTTTCTATACCTTTCAAATTCTTTCTTATATTATTGATTTATACCAAGGGAAAGTTAAGGTACAAAAAAATATTTTAAACTTAGGTTTATATATATCTCTCTTTCCTCAATTAATTGCAGGACCTATTGTACGATATGAAGATGTTGAAAGAGATATAAAAAGCAGAGAAACATCTTATGAAAAAATTTATGTTGGTATAAAGAGATTTATGCTAGGTTTTGGAAAAAAAGTTTTAATAGCTGATATTGTTGCACAGATAGTAGATTTAGCATTTGAAAGAGAATATTATAGTGGACCATTATGTTGGTTAGGCATGATAGCATATACGATTCAAATTTACTTTGATTTTAGTGGATATTCCGATATGGCTATAGGATTGGGAAGTATATTTGGATTTAACTTTCCTGAAAATTTTAATTATCCTTATATATCACAATCTATAAAAGAATTTTGGAGAAGATGGCATATTTCTTTATCTACTTGGTTTAGAGATTATGTATATATACCATTAGGGGGAAGCCGATGTAATAAATATAGAGGATACCTGAACCTTTTTATTGTATTCTTTTTGACTGGTTTTTGGCATGGAGCTAGTTGGAATTTTATATTATGGGGGATATACTATGCTATCTTTTTGATTGCTGAAAGAGTATTCTTAGGAAAAGTATTAGAAAAAGTTCCAAGATTTTTAAGACATCTATATACTATGATAACAGTCATGATTGGATGGATAATATTTAGAGCCGATAACTTAGAACAAGCAATAAGATATATCAGGGGATTATTTCAATATACAAAAGGAGATATTGTAGATACTATTTATGTCTTAAATTCAGAACAAATAGTAATGTTATTAATAGGGCTTCTATTAACAATACCGATATATAAAATATTTGAAAAAAAGACTAATAAAGGCAATTTCGTTATAATACAAGATGTAATATTAACCTCAATATTTTTGTTAGCTATTTTATATTTAGTAGGAAATAATTTTAGTCCATTTTTATATTTTAGATTTTAAGTATATTACCATCTCAATTAACTTAAAAAAGTGAAGAGCAGATAAAATAATTTCAACTAAAATTGATAGAAAGAGAAACTAATTTTAATAATTAGATGAGTTATATATAATAAAAATAAGTGAGAAGGAGTAAAAACATGAGAATAACGGCACTTATCATGGCAGGTGGACGGGGAGAACGGTTTTGGCCAAGAAGTAGAAAAAATCTGCCAAAGCAATTTTTATCTTTAACAGGTGATGGCAGAACTATGATTCAATTAACAATAGAAAGAATTTTGCCAATTGTAGCAATAGAAGACATTTTTATTTCGACAAATAAGGATTACAAAGAATTGATAAAACAACAGCTTCCTAATTTACCAGAAGAAAATATCTTATGTGAGCCAATAGGCAGAAATACTGCTCCATGTATAGGTTTAGGAGCAATCTATATCTCCCATAAATATGAAGATGCACTTATGATGGTATTGCCTTCTGACCATCTGATTAAATATAACAGTATGTTTGTGAGTGCATTGCAAGATGCGTGTGTAATAGCAGAGGAAAATTCTAATTTAGTCACGATTGGAATCACCCCAGATTATCCGGAAACTGGATATGGTTATATTAAATTTAATCCTCATAAATATCATAATCGTGCTTTTGCAGTTGACCGTTTTGTGGAGAAACCTAGTTTAGAAGTGGCAAAAGAATATTTAGAAACAGAGGAATATTTATGGAATAGCGGAATGTTTGTATGGAAGGTATCCAGTATTTTGAAAAATATAAAACAATTTATGCCAGAAACTTATGCTGGTCTTCTAAAAATAAAAAACGCGATTAAAGCTCCAGAAGAAGAACATGTTCTAGAAAAAGAATTTTACGCATTTCCTTCTGAATCTATTGATTATGCAGTTATGGAGAAAGCGCAGGATATTTATACTTTACCCGGAACTTTTGGGTGGGATGATGTAGGATCGTGGTTAGCAGTGGAACGTATTCGCAAAACAAATGAATATGGGAATGTAATTTCAGGTAATATTATCACAATTAATTCTCAGAATTGTATTATTGAAGGCACGAAAAAATTAATTGCAGCAGTAGGACTGGAAAATTTAATTATAGTAGATTCGGAAGATGCAACTTTAATTTGTGAAAAAGAAGCTGCTGGAGATATTAAAAAAGTATTAGAAAACTTGAAAATATGTAATCGCAACGAATATATATAAGTATTTTATAGTTGTGGAGAATATATCTAAAAATATAATTAGGAATATAAAACAAGAAAAGATTATTATAAACAAAGAAAGGGCTAAAGAACTGGATACTATTTAAAGAAAAAAAGGAGCAAGCTTAATGAAAATAGAAATATTATTTCCTGTTCTAAATGAGGAAATACGATTAGAGAAAGGAATAACAAGAACCATAGAATATTTATCAAAAAAGAATTTAAAAGCTTATGAATGGGAACTTACGATCGTGGATAATGGTTCTACCGATAAAACATCAGAAATTAGTAAAAAATTATGTACGCAATATTCTTGTGTGCATTATATAAAAACGAATCAAAAGGGAGTAGGGTTAGCTTTTCGAGAAGGAGTAAAAAATACCAAATCAGATATTGTTGGATATATGGATATTGATTTATCTACAGATTTAAAACATTTATTACAGATGGCAGAAGAATTTCAAAAGAATAAAAAAATTGGTATCGTAAATGCTTCTAGATGGAAAAAAGGAGCATGTACAAGTGGAAGAAAATGGTATAGAAATGTTACTTCTCATGGATTAACTATCCTATTAAAAATATTTTTAAAAATGAAATGTACCGATTCTATCTGTGGATTTAAATTCTTTCGCAGAGAAGTAGTAGGAACATTAATGAAAGAAGCAAGTGAGGAAAATGGTTGGTTCTATCTGATAGAACTTTTGATTCGGGCAGAAAAGCATCCTATCTATATCAAAGAATTACCTGTGAAATGGACAGAAGATGATAATTCTAAAGTGAAGATGTTAAAAACGATTACCAATTATCTAACCCAGATTTTTAAATTAAGAAAAACATTAAAACAAGAAAATTTATTATAAAGGAAGAAGTTTATGAAATGTGCATTAATCGGTTATGGATATTGGGGAAAAATATTAGAAACTTATATTCATAAAAGTGATTTTTTTCAACTAAAATATATTTATGCGCCATCTTTAAAAAATATTACTTTACAACAAATATTAAAAGATACAGAAATAGAATGTGTATTTCTTGCCACACCTACCAAAACACATTTTAATTTAATAAAAGAATGTCTTAGACATAAGAAACATATTTTTTGTGAAAAGCCATTAGTGAAAACGAAAGAAGAAATGATCGCTTTATGGAAATTAGCAGAAGAAAATCAATGTTGTTTATATACAGATTATATTTATTGCACCTCAAAAGCGATTCAATTTTTAAAACAAAATCTTGCTAGGATTGGAGAAATAACATATATAGAGGCATCGATACAACAGTTTGGAAAATTTTATTTAACAGATAATGTCCATGATATCCTTGGAGTGCATATGCTTTCTGCGATTTTATATATTTTGAATGATATAGCAGAACCTGTGAAGTTTCAAGTGGATAAAGTACTCTCTCTCAAAGAAAATAATTCTAAACAGATAGTAGATGCTAAAATTTATTTTCATATCAATGAAAAGATAGAAGGAGAATTAAGAAACAATTTAGTGAGTGAGAGAAAAGAGAGAATTTTAGAACTAGAGGGAGAAAAAGGTAGCTTAAAATTTAATATGCTTTCCAAAGATACGATACAATATTTTCAGATTTCTTTTTCCGAAGATGAACCACAATTACAAGAAAAAAATTACTATTTCGACGAAACAAATAATCTAAATTTTTCATTAGAAGAGTTTTATCATCATATAAAAAATAAGAAAACAGAAAATTTTATATTATCTAGTCATGTGACCAGTATATTAGAAACGATTCATTCTATGGAAGAAAAAATGGGGAATGAACGTTAGAGATAAAAGCGGATAAGATAGAAATGAGGAAAAATATGAATTACGATAAAATAATCATAGGAGCTGGAATATATGGATTATATTCGGCTCTCATCTGTGCCAAGCAACAGGAAAAAATACTTGTATTAGAATATGATGAAAAACCATTTATGAGGGCGACCTATATTAATCAGGCAAGAGTACATATGGGGTATCATTATCCACGTTCTCTATCCACAGCAAAAAAATCAGCCAATTATTTTCAGCGTTTTCATGAGGAATATAAATTTTGTATCCATAAAGAGTTTAAACAAATTTATGCTACTTCTAGTGATTTTTCTTATACCAATGCGATTCAATTTAAAAAGTTCTGTGAAGCAGCGAATATCTTTTGTGAAGAGGTATCAACCGAAAAATATTTTCAACCGAACCTATGTGATGGGGCTTTTTTAACAGAAGAGTATACTTATGATGCACAGATTTTAAAGAAGTATTTTTTAGAAGAGCTAGAGAACTATCAAAATGTAGAAATTATTTATCAAGCACGTATTTGCAAAATAGAAAAAAAGGAAACACATTTTGAATTAATCATCGAAAATAAGCCAGAAAAGATTTATACGGATTTTATTTTAAATGCCACTTATGCATCGGTAAATCAAATTTTAAAATTGCTTTCATTTGAACCCTTTCAAATTAAATATGAACTTTGTGAAATTATATTATGTATGGTAGATGAAGAGCTAAAAGATATCGGATTAACGGTTATGGATGGACCTTTTTTCTCTATTATGCCATTTGGACTGACCGGATTACATTCTTTAACTTCTGTGACCTTTACCCCACATAAAACCAGCTTTCAAGAAGTCCCCACTTTTGATTGTCAGAAACAAAGTCATGGATATTGCAGTGAAAAACAATTAGGAAATTGTAATCAGTGTATTGCAAAACCGGAAAGTGCATGGGGGTATATGTCACATTTAGCGAAGAAATATATCCATGAGAAATACCAATTAGAATATAAAGAATCTCTTTATTCTATGAAGCCTATTTTAAAAGCATCGGAGTTAGATGATTCTAGACCAACTGTGATAAAAACATTTTCCGAAAATCCAACTTTTATCAGTGTATTATCTGGAAAAATAAATACCGTATATGATATGGAGGAGGTCTTAAACAAGAGATGAAACATAAAGAGAAAAATTTTATTTCTGCGGTTATCTATGTTAGAAATGAGGAGAAGCAGATAGCGAACATGCTAGCTACATTAAATAGAATATTAGGAGAAAATTTTGAAAAATTTGAAATTATCTGTGTAGATGATGCCTCCGTAGATTCTAGTATAAAAATGATAAAATCCTATGCACAAGAACATACAAAATCTATGATAACGATTGTAAGTATGGGATATTATCAAGGAATAGAACATGCTATGAATGCAGGCGTGGATTTAAGTATAGGAGATTTTGTATATGAATTTGATTCTGCTACAATAGATTATGAAGAAAACTTAATTATGGATATTTATTATAAATTATTAGAAGGGTATGATATTGTAAAAGCCATACCAAATATAAAATTAAAATTTTTTTCTAAAATATTTTATGATATATTTAACCATTATTCTGGAAGTTTAAATAAATTGACAACGGAAAGATTTCGGATTATATCACGAAGGGCAATTAATCGGATTTATAAAGGAACTGTGATGATAGAATATAGAAAAGCCATTTATGCTACCTGTGGATTAGATGCAGCCGATATAAAATATTCCATTATTTCCCATAAGACAATAGAAAAAAAAGAAAAGGATAGAGAATATCGATGGAACTTGGCAATTGATTCTTTGATTCTATTTACCGATGTAGCTGAAAATCTTTCTCAAAAATTAGTGATGTTGATGATGGGATTAACATTAATTACAGGTATCTATGCAGTTATTATTAAAATAAATGGGAATCCAGTATCTGGATGGACTACTATTATTCTTTTTATGTCATTTGGTTTTTTTTGTATCTTTACAATTTTATCAATAATGATTAAATACTTATCATTAATAACCAGAATTAGCTATCAGAAACAAAAATATATTATCGAATCCGTAGAAAAAATTACAAAATAAAATATAGATTAGAAAATAATTTGGTAAGTTCATTATCAAAATTTAATAAATTTACCGATTTTATCATAGACACTATGATAGTTAGAAATTAAAGACAAATGAAGTTTTCATAGAAACAATTTAAACACTAACAAATATGATATAGAATTAGAAGTTCAAATGTAATTAATGAAAGAAAATATATGGATTTCTTTATTATATATAGTATATTCATCTGTCCTAATTACTTTCAAAAAGCACTAAAAGTTAAATCATTATATAACTATCAATAATCGTCTTAATAGATAATGAAAAGAAGGTATTAGACAAGTTTATTGTGAAATGATTAAATTTTTAGAAGGGATAACATGAGATTATGAAATTATATTTATTAATGATGAAAAGATAAAAGCAAGATTATATTAAAAGTGTTTTCTGCTAAAAATAATAAAACAAAAGTTATTAATTTTTGAAAAAATTTTGGACATTAGGTAGCTATAATTGTGGGGGATTGATAATAGTAATAGTTATATATTATATGTATGAATGTAGAACAGCAAAATTCACGGGAATTCATTCTAAAATTATTTTAGGAATAGAAAATAGAAAAGATGTTATTACTATGGTTAGAATTAAAAATAGATCAATTGGAATAATAAAAATATAACTTTTTTGAATTTTACTGGTTTATAAATAAAATATTAGATCTTTTTATAAGTAAACGAATTTTAGGAAAAAGAACCTTATAATACTATGAGTGCTGATATTAGTAGACAAATGAACAAGAAGCTATGACCTAAAAAATTTAAAGATTATAGAATAATGTTTGGTTACACTATCTTTCTATGCTTTTCTTGCTTTTTGATTCTTAATGTGGTACTATAAATGCTATATTAAAATTATTTATTACGAAATGAAAAATAAAGTCTTTTGAAGACAGAATATGAATTGAAGAATTGCAAACAAAAAATCCAGCATTTTCAAGTGATTCAAAGTTATGTGAATACCTAATTTAAAGATTAAAAAAAAGGAGAAATAAAAAATGACAAAACGTGCATTGATTACAGGTATTACGGGGCAGGATGGCTCTTATTTGGCGGAATTATTATTAGAAAAAGAATATGAAGTATATGGCATTATGCGCAGAAAAAGTGTTGTAGATTATGGGAATGTAGAGCATATCAAAGATAAAATCCATTTTATTTATGCAGATATGACAGATCCGATTTCTTTAATTAATGCGATGAAAATTTCAAAAGTAGATGAGTTATATAATTTAGCAGCACAGTCTTTTGTAGGGACTAGCTGGGAACAGCCTTTAGCGACAGCAGATATTGATGCATTAGGCGTCACTAATATATTAGAAGCTATTCGTCTTGTGAAGCCAGAAGCGAGATTTTATCAGGCATCTACCAGTGAAATGTTCGGTTTAGTGCAAGAGATGCCGCAATCTGAAAAAACACCTTTCTATCCGAGAAGTCCCTATGGTGTGGCGAAACTTTATGGTCATTGGATTACAAAGAATTACCGTGAAAGTTATAATCTATATGCCTGCAGTGGGATTTTGTTTAACCATGAAAGTGAACGCCGAGGGAAAGAGTTTGTCACCCGTAAAATCACAAATGCTGCAGCACGTATCAAACAAGGAGTACAAGAATATTTAGAACTGGGTAATCTAGATTCTAAACGTGATTGGGGACATTCCAAAGATTATGTAAGAGCGATGTGGCTCATGCTTCAACAAGAAACACCTGATGATTATGTAATTGCGACAAATGAAACACGGACAGTACGAGAATTTGTAGAAACGGCATTTTCACATATCGGAATCACCATAGAATGGAAAGGAACAGGGGTAGATGAAATAGGGATTGACAAAGCGACTGGAAAAACTATAATAAAAATAAACCCTCAGTATTTCCGCCCAGCAGAAGTAGATGTACTTTTGGGCAATCCAGCGAAAGCAGAAAAGAATCTAAACTGGAAAAGAGAAATTTCTTTTACTGAGTTAGTAAAACGTATGGTAGATCATGATATGGAATTAGTAGCGAAAGAAATACAAATTTCTAAAATCCAATAGGAGAAAACATGAAAAAAGCGTTAATTATAGGTGGAGCAGGATTTGTAGGTAATTATCTAATGGATTATCTGAACAAAGAGTGTAAGTGGTCTGTTGCTGTAACAAAAATGGAAAACGAGAGGATACAAAAAGAAAAAGTAGATATATATGATTTAGATATCCTTGAAAAAGATACAATAATAAAAGTATTAAATTCCGTAAATCCAGATTATATTTTTCATCTGGCAGCTCAAAGCTCTGTAAAATTATCTTGGAAAAATCCTGGACTCACGATTGATATTAACATTAAAGGCAGTATCAATCTATTAGAAGCTGTGAGAGAATGGGGTGGTAAACCTAGAATTTTAATGATTGGTTCTGGAGAAGAATATGGTTATATTTCTCCAGAAACTGTTCCCATTCAAGAGGAAACCATACTTCACCCGGGAAATATTTATGCTGCTACAAAAGCATGTCAAAATATGTTGAGTAAAATTTATTCCGATGCTTATCAAATGGATATCATTATGGTACGAGCTTTTAATCATATCGGACCTGCTCAATCCCCTATCTTTGTAGTATCAGATTTTTGCAAGCAGGTAGCAGAAATTGAAAAAGGAAAAAGAGAAGCAGTGATCAGGGTAGGCAATTTAAGTGCATATCGAGATTTCACAGATGTGAAAGATGTAGTAGCGGCATATGCTTTACTCATAGAAAAGGGAAAAAAAGGAGAAACCTATAATGTAGGAAGCGGAAAAGCCATTCAAATTCAATCTATCTTAAAAGAACTTCTACAATTATCATCTGTGGAAATTAAAATAGAAGTAGATGAGGCAAAACTTAGACCAATAGATGTGCCGATTATTGAAGCAGATATTAAAAAGCTGGTTGAAACAACAGGTTGGAAGAGAAAATATGAACTCACAGATACTTTAAAAGAAACATTAAATTATTGGAGGCAGACAGTTTAGGTCTGCCTCCTGTTTTATGTACAGACCCATACAGAGGAAATAAACCATAAGACGCCTATGCGTTGCCTTAGCAGTGATCAGGAAAAGATGAATCTTCCTTACTCGCTTACACAAGAATATAAAAGCAAAGTATCAGAATAATGGTAACAGTTCAGACTTTTAATTTCTTATTGTGAAATTCGCTTTTCACAGAGTAGAACCGTGAACAAACGAACGAAGGCAAGGAGGTATTCCATAAGAAGCCCCTTGGAAGACGTTGGTACTTAATAAGCAAACCCACAAGAAGCGGGATTTGCGAATTTAGTACCGCTACGTCTGGAACGGAGCGAGAGCGCGGCTTCGCTGGAATACCTCCTTGCCGTAGTGACCCTTTGACACTCAAATAGACTGAACGGTAATGAATGATTAGCGAACAACATAACCTTCAGAAATTGGAATAGCGAAAGATGCCATAGTAATATCTTCTAAATTAGATCCGCTTTCTAGTGCAGCATCCATAGCATGTGATCTAGAACTGACTCCTATTACACTCATAATTTGTTCTTGGGAAGGGGTTTCTTTTTCAATATATTCATAAATAGCCCATTTTATATGTTGATAACTTCTGAGCTGAGAAGGATAAACTAACTTCATATCAGAGTCATATAGATAAAATTCTTCTGTAGAGGGAATATCGGAAAAAATAATGCCACAATAAAGTTCAGGAATCAAATAAAACAATTCTAAAGTTAAACTCTCATCTTGTACGAGGGAAAAGAGTTTATCATAAACAGAATCATAGTCTTCTGTTTCAAATAAATGAATCGCTTCTAACGTGTATTTTTGAATATCCCACCTTGTAAAAGGATAAGAAATCCTCGTTTCTGGAATCTGAATTAACATAATAATCTGTTTTAGACTATCAATCTGTTGAAATTCAGGAGATGATAGATATATTTCTAAATCTTCTGTTAACTCGAAAAGTTCTTGTCCATTAATACTCACCTGATAAGAATCACCTTCAGCATAAAATCTAATCCAATATATATTCTTCGTTCCAAGCCGTTTTGTAATATCTTTTTGATAGCGTTCCCATAGATCAGGCAATTTACCATCTTTTATATTGCCATTTAAATATAAATTTCCACAATGAATTTCAAAGATATGTTCCTGATGAAGCACAGAAGCAGATAAGGTCTTTTTGCCGACAAAAGAAAGACTATCTAAAACCGTAGGAATTATAAAATGTAAAGCATGACATGCAATAGATTCTAATTGTTCCTGGAAAGTATCTCCATATCCATTAAATACATCCATGATAGGCTCAAATAAATCTGGATGTGAGAATAAAAAAAGAATATGAATCATATTCTCCTGTTGCGATTCAGGAATAATCACTTCTAATGTTAAAGAAATATCTGGAAAATAAAGGCTGTCTTCCTGATATTGTGTATTGCTAAAATTCATTTGAAAGGTGCGATAAAGCCATTCTTGTGCTGTTATATTTTCAAAATCCGAATAATATTTACCCCTTTTCATAAAAATAAACTCCCTCCTTAAAGATTTGAATAATTAAAAACTTAAATGAATAAAAATAAAATATTATTTATATTTACTAAAATAAATTCTAATTCAATCATATCATAAAGTAAAATGAAAGCAATAACTTTTTTCAACAAAATTAGACATTTTTAGAATGTGTAAGAAAAAATTAAGAAAGATAAGAAAAACAAAAATATTTATATAGCGTGTATAATATTAGAGAATGATAGTTTTAGATAATTTTTGTGAATCTCTGGTTAGCTTAGTCAGAATAGTAAAATTCTTCTTTTATTTCTCTTGTCAAATCTTCTATAATTTGCTAATATAGAAATACTTCCTTGATGGAAAATACTATTTTTAATAAATGAGGTATAGAGGATGGAATATCAGATTGGAGATATTGTGAAATTAAAAAAGCCCCACCCTTGTGGGAATCATGAATGGGAAATTCTCAGAATCGGCATGGATTTTCGGTTAAAATGTATAGGGTGTGGACATCAGGTTATGATTTCTAGAAAATTAGTGGAAAAAAATACAAAAGGAATTAGAAAAAAAGAGAGTGGACTTTAAAAAAAGCTATCCTATAAAGGATTTTGACAATAGAATAATGATAGAAAAAGGAGATAGCTATAGAATGGCAATACAGGATAAACCAAAATGGGGGATAAGTGGAAGTACATTAAAAATAATCGCTATTATAACTATGCTAATTGACCATATAGGGGCTGCTCTTTTAGAACAGGGATTTATTTTTGGTATGTCGCAGGAACAATTAAAAAATAAGATAGGAATAGATGTACAACAACTAGATATAATACTCCGAATGATCGGAAGAGTAGCATTTCCTATTTTTTGTTTTTTATTAGTAGAAGGATTTTTACATACACATAATGTCAAAAAATATGCATTACGTCTTCTCGCTTTTTGCGTTATTTCAGAAGTTCCATTTGATTTAGCATTTTTTGGAAGGTTTAATTTTAGATTTCAAAATGTATTTTTTACATTATTTTTGGGGCTAATCGTGTTGATAATCAGTAAAAAGTTAGAGGATAAGGTTAAGGGAATTTTAGGGATAGTAGGACAGATTCTTGTTATGGTGATAGGTGCTTTTCTCGCGGAAATGTTACATACAGATTATGGAGCATTTGGAGTATACTTTATTTTTATTTTATACTTTCTGCGAAATCAAAAAATTTTTAGAACTATCATGGGATGTGTCAGTATTTTGTGGCAAGGAGCGTGGGAGATCACAGCTCCATTGGCATTTATTCCTATACATTTTTATAATGGAAAAAGAGGAATAAATTTAAAATATATATTTTATCTTTTTTATCCAATACATTTAATGGTTTTATATATGATAAGAATATTATTCCATTAAATTTTTTCTTATTTTTTGGAAAATAGAAAAAATAGGAGTTTTTGAGGAGATAAATTTAGATTTCGCAAATATTTAAAAGAAAAATAAAAAAATAGAAAAAGAAGAACAGAATATATAAATTTTTAAAAGGCGAAGATTTACAAATAAAGATTTATTGGAAAAAATTTTAAAATTAAGGACTATGATGAGTATAGATAATGTATCATAGTCCTTATATTTTAGTTTGCGAGAGATTTCCTTTTACTAAAGATATATTTGGTTACAAAATTTAATCCTGTTTTAAGGAAAATTGATTTACAAGTTCTTTGAGATTTTGGGCTTGTGAAGCTAATTCCATACTTGTTGCTGCGCTCTGTTCTGAAGTAGAAGAATTTGTTTGCAAACCGATTGCTATTTGCTCAAATCCTAAATTGATTTGTTCAATAGAATCTGCTTGTTCACCTGCTGCACTGGCGATTTCACTAATAATTTCTGTGATCTCTTTTGTATTTTCTACTACTTGAATCAGTGATTGAGCAGTTGTATTTACTATATTTGTACCATTTTCTACAGTTTCAATGGATTTTAGGATTAATTTAGCGGTATTTTGTGCTGCATTTGCACTTTCAGAAGCTAGATTACCTACTTCTTGTGCTACAACAGAAAAGCCTTTTCCAGCCTCTCCTGCACGTGCAGCTTCTATTGCTGCATTTAAAGATAATAGATTCGTCTGTGCGGCAATATCTTCTATATTTTTAATAATATTGCTAATTTCAGCAGAACCAGCTTTGATTTCGTCCATCGCATCAATCATAGACTGCATTTGTTTATTACAAATTTCCACATTTTTTTCTGCTGTAACAGATCTTTCCTTAGCTTTTGTGGAATTATCTGCAGTTATTTTAACTTTATCTGCAATTTCTGTAGTGCTGGCGGTCAGTTCTTCTAGTACACTCGCCTGATCTGTAGTGCTTTCTGCAAGATCCTTAGCTCCCTGTGATACATAATTAGAGTTATCTGCCACAAGATCAGCAGTTTGATTAATTTCTTTTATTGTTTTATTTAAAGAAATAATAATGGTTTGTATGGAGCGTTCAAGAGCAACAAAATCTCCATCAAATGTAACGCCTGTGCTTATATTCAAATTTCCAACAGATAGTTCCGAAAGCACTCTGGTTATATCTGAAATATATAGATTTAAGCTATGTATTGTATTATCTAAGCTTTCAGAAAGTGTAGCGAGTTCATCGTTTGTATGAACTATTTCAACTTTTGTTTTCAGATCTCCTTCAGCAAGCTTCACCAATCGTTGTGTTACAATATTAATAGGAAGTATGATATTTTTAATAAAACGTATTATCAATATAATAATAATAATTAAAAGTAAAATTGCAATTACTGAACTGATAGATAAGGAAGCAAATATTTCAGAAGTAAATTCTTTACTTGGTGCAGTCATAATTAAACGCCAAGTTTCATGACCTTCCACAGGACCATAAGTAGCAAACATTTTTTTACCATTATGTTTATAAGTAAGGTGTCCAACCTCTTTATCCGCTAATATTTTTTCTGTTGCTTTTGCTAAAGAGGCAAATTTTTTATCTGTATTTTGTAACTCAATTGCATTGACCTCATTCGCGATTGTTTGTTTATCTTTATGAAAAATAATCTTTCCTTCTTCATTTATGATATATGCAGATCCTGTTTCTCCAAAACGGATTTCTCCGATTTTATCATTAACCGATTCAACAAAATCTACAATATATACTGTTCCGACAATTTGTTTATTATTATATACTGGTGCACCAGATATAATGATTACTTCACCATTCAGACGATTTACAATTGGTTCACCTACAAAGAGATTGCCTTGTTTCGTAGCCTGAAAATGTAATTGATCATTAAAATCAAAGTCACCATAGTTAGAATATCCTTTTCCATCTAATTCTACAAATCCCACTTCATCATAATTATGTTGAAGTCGAACATCTTCCATTACTGCTAATTTTTCTTCTTTAGAAGCATTAGGATTTTTAATTGTTTCTAAAGATGCTACATTTATAGCATTTGCTTCAAGTGTATATAATGTTCTTTCCACGGCAGAAGAGGTTGATTTTAATGCTACGCTTGTCATATTATAAAGGGTATCCATATTACTGGAATACATAAATATTCCAGATGTAATAATTAATGTTATTACTAAAATCAGAGATAAACTCATTATTCTAGAAATTAAGCGCTTTTGTAATACATTTTTTTGAGGTGAAAGATTTTTTGCTGTAGATTCATATTGGTTGTTTTTCTCTGCTGTGTTCATTTTTTTCATTCCTTTCTCTGATATTTTATATTATATAGTATATCGCTTAAATTATTTTTAGTCAATAATTCCGAAAAAAAACATAAGGTAATCACTTAATTGTGAAAAATATACAAAAGTAAGCATTTTTTAAATTTTTATCTAAAAAGAAAATTAAGCTAAAAAAGTCATTTTTATTCCTATAAATCCAAAATACAAACAAATGTTTTGTGCAAAATTTTCTTTTTACTAGAATATCTCTTTTCTTGTATAAAATCTGGATCAAATACTAATCTATAAATAGTATGATTTCTAATTTTTTTCACAGAATAGCCAATAAACTAGCAGTGACAAGAAATTATTTAGGAAGAAGCCTCTTAGAAAATATTAGCCCGTTAATGATCCATTTCGCTGGAATAGCATTTTGCCGCAGCGCTCTTTGATTTTCATATACCCCAATCAACTAACTTTAGAAAAAATCACTTTTTTATTGACTTTTTAAAAAAGTCTTTTTATAATCTTTTTAGAACGTGCACGAGCACATACAAATTAATATCTATTATTTCATAAGTTGATTCGTAAAATATAACAATATTTTCCTATCACAAGTGAATCAAAATGAAGGAGGAGAAAAAATGTATAATGTTCCAGAAGTAAAAGTGGGAATTGTAGCAGTGAGCAGAAATTGTTTTCCTATGTCACTTTCCGAAAGCAGAAGAAAAAAGGTAGTAGCTGCTTATCAAGAAAATTATGGTGAGATTTATGAATGTCCTGTTGTAGTAGAGAATGAAATACATATGCAGCAAGCATTATCAAAAGTGAAAGAGGCAAATTGTAATGCATTAGTAGTATATTTAGGAAATTTTGGACCAGAGAGTTCAGAAACACTATTGGCAAAATATTTTGAAGGACCAGTGATGTTTATTGCAGCCGCAGAAGAACAAAAAGGGAAACTTTTAGATGACAGAGGCGATGCTTATTGTGGAATGTTAAATGCTAGTTATAACTTAAATTTAAGAAATATAAAGGCTTATATTCCAGAGTATCCAGTTGGAACAGCAGAGGAATGTGCAGCTATGATAAAGGAATTTCTTCCTATTGCAAGAACGATTATAGGACTTAGAAATCTGAAAATCATCACCTTTGGACCTCGCCCACAGGATTTTTTGGCATGTAATGGACCTATCAAACAACTCTATAATTTGGGAGTAGAAATAGAAGAAAATTCCGAATTAGATTTATTTGAGGCATTTCATAATCATGCCAATGATTCTAGAATACCAGAAATTATAAAAGAGATGGAAACAGAACTAAAAGAGGGAAATAAAAAGCCAGAGATTCTCGCAAAATTGGCACAATATGAACTCACTTTAATGGATTGGGTGAAAGAACATAAAGGCAGCAGAGAATTTGTAGCAATTGCTGGAAAATGTTGGCCTGCATTTCAGACACAATTTGGATTTGTGCCTTGTTATGTCAATAGCCGTTTGACAGCAAAGGGAATACCTGTTTCTTGTGAAGTGGATATTTATGGAGCGTTGAGTGAATTTATTGGAACTTGTGTGAGCTTAGATGTAGTAACATTATTGGATATTAATAATAGTGTGCCAGCAGATTTATATGAAGCAGATATAAAAGGGAAATTCCCATATACATTAAAAGATACTTTTATGGGATTCCACTGTGGAAATACTGCTATCTGCAAATTAGTTTCCGGAGAAATGAGATATCAAAAGATTATGGCAAGAGCATTGCCAGAAGAAGTTACACAGGGAACATTAGAGGGAGATATTAAAGAAGGAAAAGTGACACTCTTCCGTCTGCAGAGTACAGCAGATGCTAAATTAAAGGCATATGTAGCAGAAGGAGAGGTGCTTCCTGTAGCAACGCACTCTTTTGGAGCGATTGGTATTTTCGCAGTTTCGGAGATGGGACGTTTTTATCGTCATGTATTAATACAGAAAAATTATCCACATCATGCCGCAGTAGCATTTGGACACTTTGGAAAAGCTATTTTTGAAATATTCAAATATTTAGAAGCAGAAGAGATTGGATTTAATCAGCCTAAAGGTATGTATTATCCTACAGAAAATCCTTTCTTATCAGAATAGTCATAATGGCAGTTACAATAAAAGAGATAGCACAAGTTTGTCACGTATCCAGAGGTACAGTGGATAGAGTGCTAAATCATCGTAAAGGAGTAAAAAAGGAAACAAAGGAACTGGTAGAAAAGACAGCAGAAATGCTGGGATATCGACCGAATACAACAGCGAAAGCGCTCGCCGCCAGAAAGAAAAATTATGCAATAGGAGTGATTATAAACTCAGAGGGAATTGAATTTTATCAAGAGGTTCTAAAAGGAATAAACCAAGCCATAAAAGAGAAAGAGGATTATGGAATCCAAGTTCTTATACAGACGATGAAGGGATATTCTATAGAAAAACAACTCAATGCAATAGAAAAAATGAGTGAAAAAGTTCAATTTTTGATTTTAAATGGAATTAATGATGAAAAAGTAGCAGAAAAAATCAGATACCTAAAAAGCAGAAAAATTCCCACTCTGACATTAAATGCTGATGTAGAAAATAGTCAAAGACTGTGTTATGTAGGCTGTGATTATGAAAAGAGTGGGAAAACAGCGGCGGGAATGATGAAACTTTTGACACAGAAAACAGCGAAAATAGGAATTGCTACAGGCAGTATTAAAATATTAGGACATAATCAAAGAGTGCATGGATTTATGAAACTATGCAAAAAGAAATATCCAGATATGGAGATTGTGGACATTATAGAAACAAATGATGATGATGAGTGTGCATACGAACAGACTAAAAAAATGTTATTGCAGTATCCTCAAATAACATCTCTTTATATTGTGGCAGCAGGGACAGAGGGAGTATGCAGAGCAGTACAAGATTTACAAAGAAAAGAAGATATTTTTATTGTATCTTCAGATAATACATATTCTGTAAAAGAATGGATGAAAAAAGGCTTGATAAAAGCTACTATCTGCCAACAACCGTGGACACAGGGATATCAGGCAATTATAATTGCGATGGAATATTTAGGAAAAGGTATTATTCCAAATGAAAATTATATTATAAAAAATGAGATAAAGATATCAGAAAATATAGAAGATTAATATAAAGGTATTTATTTTCGCTGCTATAAGTGGATTGAAATAAAGAAAGGAAATGGAGAACATGAGGTATTTAATAGGGATTGATTTAGGGACTTCAGCTACAAAAACAGTATTATTTGATGAAGCAGGAAATATTATTGCTAGTGCAGCTAGAGAATATCCTTTATATCAGCCTCAAAATGGGTGGGCAGAACAGAAGCCAGAAGACTGGAGAGAAGCGGCATTAGAAACTTTAAAAGAGGTGGTAGAAACTTCGCATATTAATAAGGAAGATATAAAGGGACTCGGAATCTCTGGACAGATGCATGGACTTGTTATGTTAGATGAAAAGGGAGATGTGATCCGTCCAGCTATTATTTGGTGTGATCAGAGAACAGGAAAGGAATGTGAGGAAATCACACAAAGGGTAGGAAAAGAAAGATTGATAGAGATCACAGCTAATCCAGCTTTGACAGGATTTACAGCATCTAAAATTTTATGGGTGAGAAAACATGAGCCAGATAATTATGCGAAATGCCGTCATATTTTATTGCCAAAAGATTATATCCGCTATATTTTGACAGGGGTATTTGCTACAGAAGTGTCTGATGCTTCTGGTATGCAGCTTTTAGATGTTCCTAATCGCTGCTGGTCAGAAGAAGTATTGGAAAAATTAGAAATTGAGAGGGGACTTTTGCCAAAGGTATATGAATCAATAGAAGTGACAGGTATGATTTTGCCTCAGATTGCGCAGAAAACAGGTTTATCTGTAAATACAGTTGTGGTAGGAGGAGCAGGAGATAATGCGGCAGCAGCAGTTGGAACAGGGATTGTAAAAGAAGGAAGAGCTTTTACGACCATTGGAACAAGTGGAGTAGTATATGCGCACAGTGATAAAGTGGTTATTGATAAAAATGGCAGAGTACATACATTTTGCTGTGCTGTTCCCGGTGCATGGCATGTGATGGGTGTGACACAGGGAGCGGGGTTGTCTTTAAAATGGTTTAAAGATAATTTTTGTGAAGAATATATTGCACAGGCGGAGAAGGAGCAGAAAGATGTCTATGAGATCATAAATCAAGAGGTGGAAAAGATTCCTATAGGAAGTGGGAAATTATTATATTTGCCATATTTGATGGGGGAGAGAACGCCGCATTTAGATCCTGACTGCAGAGGGGTATTTTTTGGTTTGTCAGCGATTCATAACAGAAATAATATGCTTCGAGCGGTGATGGAGGGAGTCAGTTATTCTTTAAAAGATTGTTATGAAATTTTGGTGGAAATGGGAATGACAATAGAAGAGATGATGGTCTGTGGAGGTGGAGGGAAAAGTCCGATATGGAAACAGATGCTTTCGGATCTATATGGCTGTCATGTGAATACTGTGACAGCAAAAGAAGGACCAGCATTAGGAGTAGCTATTTTAGCAGGTGTAGGGGCTGGAATCTATAGGAGTGTAGAAGAGGGATGCCAAAAGGCATTAGAAGTGAAGGTTGGATGTGTGCCAAAGGAAGAAAATAGAGAATTGTATCTGAAATATTATCAGATTTATAAAGCGTTGTATCCTGATTTAAAACAGGAATTTCGGAGGTTACAAGAATTATAAGGGATAAAATAGGTGGTTAGGGGTTCGTCATAGAGAAAGGAAGGGTCGCTTCAGACAAGAAATGTTCCAACGAAGCCGCGCTTTCGCTCCGTTCCAGACGTAGCGGTACTAAATTCGCAAAACCCGCTTCTTGCGGGTTTGCTCATTAAGTGCCGACGTCTTCCAAGGGACTTCTTTTGGAATCATTTCTTGTCTGAAGCTAGTTTTTTGTTGTGGCTATTTTTTTTGTTATAGCTGATAGTTTGTGAGAAAATGATATATATAGAATAGATGAATTTGTTTGTTATATAGTAGGGAAAGGTGAATGGGAGGGGGGAAGGGTGATAAAGGTTTGTTATAGTTTAGCTTTTTTTATTGTTTATAGTAAGATTTGTTTTTCACAAGTTAGGTTAAAAAGACGATAAAGTAGCGGAGGGAAGGATTCTAAAAGAAGCTTTTTAGAAGACGTCGGCATTTAATGAGCGATGTGGTTACGAGCCGAGAATTTAGTACTGCGTAGTTTTACACGGAGCAAAAGTGAGGCTTTGTTGGAACATTTCTTGTTTGAAGCGAATTTTTGTTTTTAAAGTAGGCTGAGTGAACTGTAATATAAGTTTTTTTGAATTGTTTTTTCGGATTGTAAAAAAGTGCTTGCAATCTTTGATTTTATATGATAAAATCAGTATTTGTGATATATTATAAAATCCTTGTTCCCCATAGAAATGAGGGACCAGAAGACCAGAAGGAGGTAAAAGATAGCATGAACAAATATGAAGTAGCAGTTGTTGTTAGTGCGAGAATTGAAGAAGAAGAAAGAACAAAAACCATTGAAAAAGTAAAAGAATATATTACTCGTTTTGGTGGTACAATTACGAATGTTGATGAATGGGGTAAAAAAAGACTAGCTTATGAAATCAAGAAATCTGAAAAGATGAAAGAAGGTTTTTACTACTTTATTCAAGTTGAATCTGACAGCAATTGTCCTAATGAAGTAGAGGCTCATATTCGTCTTATGGAGAATGTGATTCGCTATTTAGTTGTAAGACAAGATGCTTAATAACGATAGACATAGTATTCCCTTAATAAATTAGAGGGGGAAAATTTATTACCCAGGAGGAGATTGTATGAACAAAGTAATCTTAATGGGGCGGCTGACAAGAGATCCAAAAGTGACTTATTCACAGGGAGAAAATAGTATACCAGTTGCTAGATTTTCTCTGGCAGTTGATCGCAGAATGAAAAGAGATCCAAATGGTGAGGACACCCAGACAGCAGATTTTATTAATTGTGTAGCATTTCAGAAAAATGCAGAATTCATTGAAAAATATTTTAAACAGGGAATGAGAGTGCTGATTTCAGGAAGAATTCAGACAGGCAGTTATACAAATCGTGAAACTGGTCAAAAAGTATATACAACAGATGTGGTTGTGGAAGAACAAGAATTTGCAGATAGTAAGAATGTAACAGTAAATGATAATAATAATTTTGGAAATGTTCAATCCTCTACACATCTAGAACCTACAGAGGCAAAAGAAGGATTTATGAAGATACCAGATGGCGTCGAAGATGATGGTCTGCCGTTTAATTAAAATGTAGAGAAAATTCATAAGTTATAAAATAAAATAGAAAGAATTCGTCTATTTCTATAAATGTTGGGATAAATTGCAAAAATAGTATCTTATGATGGAGGTAGATGGAGAGAAAACAATATTCTCTATTGATATGAGGTTAATCCTCGCAATTGTAGATATTGTCGCACCTTGTGAAATTACTGAGCGTGGATTGGAAATAATGAAACAGAATATTTTGAAAAAATGTGGAGAAATAGGAAGAAAGGAGAAAGCTACTAAGAGATTAATTTATAGTAAAACTCTTAATATAGATATTTTGTCTATATTTTAAGTAGCAGGTTGATAGAGATGGCAGTAAATAAACCAGAAAAAAGCGATAAAGCTGAAGGCGGAATGAAGAGAAGACCTGCCGGAAGCGGTGGTATACGCAGAAGAAAAAAGGTTTGCGTATTCTGTGGTGATGCAAATAATACTATTGATTATAAGGATGTAAATAAATTAAAAAGATATGTATCAGAAAGAGGAAAAATTCTTCCTAGAAGAATTACAGGAAACTGTGCAAAACATCAGAGAGCGCTTACAGTTGCGATCAAAAGAGCAAGACATATCGCTTTAATGCCTTATACTTTAGATTAATAGGAAAGATTAAAAGTATAATTATAATAAAAAAAGATTTAATATAGAATAGTTCTTTTTGAAGGAAATGGTAAATAGAGTTTTCTTCAAAAAGAACTATTTTTTTGAAATTTTGTTTTCTTTTTTTATAGAAAAATATTATTAAGTATTGATATCTTTTTAGAATTTGTAGGAGAATATTATTATGATTTTTACCATAGTAGTGGAGTTAAAGTGACTGCTAATATTTTTTTATTTTAACTAAAATACTATTTTGATAACTATCATTTTGTCAAAAAAGTAATCACAAATCTCCCTTTGTATTTAAATGTTTACCTTTTGAAATGAGTTAAACTTTATTTTTATATTAGAGAATGATTTATAAATATTTAAAAGAAGATAAAGGTAAGTATTATTTTCTATTTTATTTATAGAAGAAAGGGAGGAAAAATGAACAATTATTTTTTAGAATATTATAAAAAATATAATATTTCACCAGTAAAACAAAATTTAGAGAATGAATATATATTTTTTCAGAAAAGAGAAAAGTTATATCGACAATTAGGGATGCCTATTATGCTGTTTAAAGGAAAAGATATTTTAGAAGTTGGTTCAGGGAGTGGATTTAATACATTAGCTTTTTTCTTATGGAAGGGAACAGAGGGAAATAAAATTGATTTAGTAGAAGCGAATCCCACAGGAATCAGAGAAATGAGAGAGTTATTTAAAGAAAAAAATATATCAGATGAGAGGTTTGAAATATATGAATCTTCTATAGAAGAATTTAATAATAAGAAATATTATGATATTATAATAGCAGAAGGGTTTATTCATGCTATTTCAAATGCAAAAGAAATCATTCATAAATTATGTACTATGTTGAAACAAAATGGAATCATAGTTATTACATGCATGGATGAGTGCAGTGTATTTGTAGAAGAAATGAAAAGATTAGTAGTTAATATGATTACTAAAGATATAAATAATTATGAGGAAAAGGTAAGTATTTATACAGATTTTTTTCAGCCACAATTAAAAAAATTAAAAGGAATGTCAAGAAGTATAGAAGATTGGGTAAAAGATGATATGCTAAATCCAGCCTTTTATAATAATAGCTTATTGTCATTAGAAGAAGCAGTAAAAACTTTTCCAGATAATTATTACATATTAGGGAGTTCACAGAGAATTTTTACAGATTATTCATGGTATAAAGATTTATTATATAATGAAAGAGAAAATATAGTAAAACAGTTTAAGGAAAAACAGCATAATTTTATCTTAGCAGGGGAAGAGGAAACTTTATTACCAATAGAGAAAAATAAAGAATTAAATTATATCTTATGTAAGATTAGAGAAAATGCTAAAGGATATGAAGAAAGTAAAGATGATAGTTTAATTAGAGAAATAATAAACAGTTTAGGATCTATGTTAAATTTAAAAGTATATTTTAGTAAAAATCTATGTTTATTTATAGAAGAAACTATTGAGATTTTACAATGTTTATTACAAAATGAAGAAATTAAATATTCTGATTATAAAACATTTTATTATGCAGTTGGCAGGACACAACAATATTTAAGTATGGTAAATAGTGATAAAAAAGAATGTTAAAAAAAGGGGCTAAAGTAATAATTATAAAAGAAAATTTAGTATGAATAAATAATTTTTTTAGATTAGATGGGAAGTTAAGTATAACAGATAAAAATTTGTAGATTTGGAAAGGGAATTAATATTAGAGAAGAACATAAAAAAACAAATTAATTAAATATTTTTTATACTATTATGAAAAGAACTACATATTGTTAATTATGTAGTTCTTTTTATTTTTAAAACTGCTTCTTCTAAATCTTTACAAACAAAATCTGGAAATACTTCATATTCTAATCTTTCTAATCCATATCCTGATTCCACTAAA
This sequence comes from uncultured Lachnospiraceae bacterium, assembly GCA_910585935.1. Classification (GTDB taxonomy): domain Bacteria; phylum Bacillota; class Clostridia; order Lachnospirales; family Lachnospiraceae; genus MGBC136627. The sequence goes on from CAJUHN010000027.1 coordinate 23,879, forward strand.
ATGGTGGTTAATCCGCTACGATAAATATATACAAATTTATAAAAATCCATAATATCTATACTGTA